>DATFUW010000509.1:0-8340 GCA_035260605.1 Thermoanaerobaculia bacterium
GCCCGCCTCATGGCCACTCCGGTGGTGCGCATGGCGCAGTCCATGACCATGATCGCCAGGGGCGAGTTGAACGACCGCGTCGATTACGACGGGCGTCACGACGAGCTGGGGATCCTGAGCCGGGCGATCAACGCCACGTACGACTACCTCAACGAGATGTCGGGCGTGGCCGGCCGGATCGCGCAGGGCGACCTGACGGTCCATGTGAAGCCGCGCTCGCCGGCCGACAGCTTCGGCAACGCGTTTTCGGTCATGGTGCAGAAGCTCGTCGAGGTGATGAGCGAGGTGCGCTCGGGAGCGGCGGCGCTCACCGGCGCCTCGGCGCAGATCTCGGCCAGCGCGCAGTCGCTCTCCCAGGGAACGAGCGAGCAGGCCTCCTCGGTGGAGGAGACGACCTCCAGCCTGCAGGAGATGAGCGCCTCGATCACGCAGAACGCGGAGAACAGCCGGGAGATGGAGCAGACCGCCGTGAAGGGGACGACCGACGTGGCGGAGAGTGCGGGAGTGGTGCAGCACTCGGTCGATGCCATGGTCAAGATCGCCGAGAAAATCTCGATCATCGAGGAGATCGCCTATCAAACCAACCTGCTGGCGCTGAACGCGGCGATCGAAGCGGCGCGCGCCGGCGAGCACGGCCGCGGGTTCGCGGTGGTGGCCACCGAGGTGCGGAAGCTGGCCGAGCGCAGCCAGGCGGCCGCGCGGGACATCGGCGGACTGGCCACCTCGAGCGTCGACGTCGCGCAGCGCTCCGGTCACCTGCTGAACGAACTGGTGCCCACGATCCGCCGGACGGCGGACCTGGTGCGCGAGGTGGCGGCGGCCTCGAACGAGCAATCGGTGGGCGTGTCGCAGATCAACCGGGCCATGACGCAGGTCGATCAGGTGACGCAGCGCAACGCGTCGGCGGCCGAAGAGCTGGCCTCTACGGCCGAGGAGATGTCGGCCCAGGCCGAGGCGCTGCAGCAGACGATCGCCTTCTTCCACGCCACCGAGGAGCAGCAGCAGGCGGCGGCGGCGCCCGTGCTGCGACCGTTCGAACCGCCGGTGGCAGCGCATGTCCCGTTCCGCCCGACGCGCGGACTGCCGCTCGAGGCGGCCAGGAACGTCACGGCATCACCATTCCCCGACTACACACACTTTTGAGGGCTCGATCGACATGCGACCGAAGTTCGATCAGGAAATCGATCCGCTGAGCGAGCGCGATTTCCGCCGCTTCCAGCGGCTGATTCAACGCGACTCGGGGATCGTCCTGTCCGACGCGAAGAAGGCGCTCATTCCCGGACGCCTCAACCGCCGCCTTCGGGCGCTCGGTCTGACGAGCTACGGCTCGTATCTGGAGGTGGTCGCCGGCGACGACGCGGAGCGCACTCGGATGATCGACTGCATCTGCACGAACGAGACGCGCTTCTTCCGCGAGCCTCGCCAGTTCGACTTCCTCGATCAGGAAGTCCTGCCGCAATGGAATGCCATGGCGCAGAGCGGCACGATGCCCAGACGCGTTCGGGCATGGAGTGCCGCCTGCTCGACCGGCGAGGAGGCGTTCTCTGTGGCCATGCTGCTGCGGACGCACTTTCCGGTCGCCGACGGATGGCGGATCGACGTGCTGGCGTCGGATCTGTCCACGCGCGCGCTCGGTTCGGCGCACGCCGGCGTGTGGCCGATCGAGCGAGCCACCGACATTCCGCAGCACTACCGCCGGGCCTACATGCTGCGCGGCGTGGCCGAGGCGGAGGGGACGATGCGCGTCCGGCCGGAGCTGCAGGCGATGGTCGAATTCCGGCGCATCAACCTGATCGACGCGGCGTACGCGGTCGATGCGCCGTTCGATCTCATCTTCTGCCGCAACGTGCTCATCTACTTCGACCGCCAGACGCGCGACGCGGTGATCGCGCGCCTGATCCGCCTTCTCGTGCCCGGCGGCCTTCTCTTCCTCGGGCACGCGGAGACGATCACGGATGCTCCGGCCGATCTGCAGCATGCCGGCCCGGCCGCATACCGACGGATCCGGCAACACGACCTCCTCGAAAGGAGCGCATCGTGACGGTCACTCTCTCCGCTCGCGAGACGCAGGCCCCCTCGATCCCGGACGACACGTTTTTGCTCGAAGAACTGCAACGCGGAAACGACACGGCCTTCGACGTGCTCGTCGGGCGGTATCACGCGGCGATGGTGCGGATGGCGCGCCTTTACGTCGCCGACGATCTGGCCGAGGAGGCGGCGCAGGAGGCCTGGATCGCCATCCTGAAGAGCTGCCATCGGTTCGAAGGGCGTTCTTCGGTGCGCACATGGATGTTCCGCATCGTGATCAACCGGGCCATGAGCCACGCGGCGCACGAAAAGCGGGGAGACCGGTTTCTCCCGTGGCGCGCGGCGAAACGCGAGATGGACGACAGCTCGGTGGACGCGCCGCGGTTCTTTCCGGCGGACCATCCGGACGCTGGCTCGTGGGCCGTTCCGCCGCGGATCTGGACGCCGGAAGAGCACCTGCTGGCCACGGAGATGCTGTCGGAGATCGAGCGGGCCATCACGGCGCTGCCGTTCCTGCAGCGCCAGGTCATCACGCTCCGCGACGTCGAGGGATGGGAAGCGCGCGATGTCTGCGATCTGTACGGCATCAGCGAATCGAATCAACGCGTCCTGCTTCATCGCGGCCGCGCGCGGGTGCGGCATGCGCTCGAACGACTGCTGGGCGGGGAGGAGTCATGACCATGCAGGCGGAAGTCGCGGAGAAGGCGCAGCGCTTTCTCGACACCTACACCAGCGGGAAGGAATTGCTCGAGTCGCTGCTGATCGAGAACGAGCGCCTGCAGCACCGGATCGCCGATCTGCAGGTCGAGAACCGCGCCTTCGCCGCGCGCTACCTGGAGATGGAGCAGCAGAACAGCAATCTGGCGAACCTCTACGTGGTCAGCCACCAGCTCCATTCCACGCTCGATTTCCGGGAGGTGGTACAGATCGTCCGCGAGGTGGTCATCAACTTCATCGGATCGGAATGCTTCGCCATTCTCCTGATGAACGAGGAGACGCGCGAGCTGAGGACGATCGCCGCGGAGGGAACGGAACTGCTGCCGGAGCTCGAGGACCTCACCGTACGCGTCGGCGACGGAAGGCTGGGACACGCCGCCTTCACGGGCGAAAGCGAGTTCTCGGCCGACGCGCCGTTCGATGTACCGGCAGTCGAGCGGCCGCTGGCCATCGTCCCGCTGAAGATCAAGGACCGCACCATCGGCCTGCTGGCCGTCTACCAGCTCCTGCAGCAGAAGCGCGGCTTCTCAGCGACCGATTACGAGCTGTTCTCGCTCCTCGCCGGACAGTCGGCCACCGCGATCTTCTGCGCGAAGCTCTACTCCGACGCGGAGCGGAAGCTCAATACCATTCAGGAGTTCCTCGACCTGCTCACGACTTCCTGACGGCGGCCGGTCATGAACCGGAGGCATGCGCTTCCGCGCCCAGCCGCCCCATCAGCCGGATCGTTAGCCGCATCTGCGCCACGTAGCGCGCGCAGGGCTCGCATCCGTCGACGTGCTGCTTCCACAACCGGGCCGTGGTTTCCGGCAGCGTCCGTTCGAGATACTCGGTGGTTTTTTCGGTGACTTCCTGACAATGCATGGCGTTCTAGACCAGTTGAAATTCGGTTCCCGAAGGCTCAGCCGGCAGTGGCTCTCCGGGGAAAAGCAGATTGTGAAAAGCGAATCCCGCCTGGGTCAGAAAAATCTCCAGGCCGAGAGTGTCGTCGATCGGACGGCGATGTCCGGCATTGTCTCCATAGAGCACGCCGACGACCCGCTGTCCGTTGAGCATCGGCAGGACGATCACTTCGTCCACCTTTTTCCCGAATGCATTCTCGATCTGCCCGGCGATGTCCCCGTCGATCTTCCCGCGGACCGGCCGCCCGCTCGCGGCGACCTTGTCCAGCAGGGCGATTTCCCCGCGCCGGAACCGCAGGCCGGAGCCGTTCTGAATGACGCCGAACTTGCCGAGGGTGATGAACTGATTCTCCTTGATGGCCAGCAGAACGCCGCGGTCGATGAAGTCGGCGGCCAGTTGCAGGACCGTGAGCGTGACCTGGCTCAAATCGCCGGGTGCGCTCACCTCTTTCATCAGTTGTGCGAGGAGGCGGAAGCCGCGGTGCATGGGATCGATCTGCGGATTGGGCATCTCGACCGGCTTCTGTTCCGCGAGCCGCCGGTCGATCGCCAGCAGCAGATCGGCGGCGAAGAGCGCCCGCTCGTCGTCCGCCCCTTCCGCCGGCTTGCGCATGTACCAGTCGGCGCCCGCTTCGAGCGAGAGATGCCGGTTCCTGTAGTCCGAGCTGCTGTCGATCACCGTGACCGGCACGTGACGGTTGCGCTGTTTGATCGCCTGGACCGTGGGAAGGACGAGGGATCGCGGGTCGGCCGCTCCGATGCTGACGACGGCGGCGAAGGGACGGCCGCTCTCGAAGAGATCGGCGACGTGCCGGTGCGCATCGGCCATTCCCGTCTCCACGATCCCGATTCCGAGGTTCGACGCCGCGCGCCGGATGGCCTGGCGAACGGATGGATCGTCGTCGATGAGGAGGATGGAGCGGTCGCACTGCTGCGGTTCGGGAGGCGCGGGCGGCTTCGGCAGCGGGGCGAGAACGCGATCGGTGATCGCCCCGAGGGCCTGCTTGACCGTTCCAAGCGTCCGCAGCCGAACCGGATTCTTTCCCAGGATCTGGTCGGGGCGGATGCCGCCATGCGGCAGGATTGCGCCGGGGTCGTACTCCACCTCCACGTCGAGCGGCTGCCGCGCCACGAACTCGAATTCGCCGTGGCGCTGATCGCACAGCGCGCGGACCACGGCCACGATTCGCGCCGTGACGATCTTCTGCAGGTCGCCCGGTGCGATCAGCGTCATCTCCAGGGCGGCCGTTCCCGCTGCCACGTCTTTGCGCATCCTGGAGAGATCGGGGATTCGCTTTTCCAACTCCCGGCGAAGGCTCGGGAAGGCGGGGGAGGTGGCGTTGACCATCAGGCCGCCGCGGAACAACACGCTGTGACGGCCATCGGGCAGGCGGAGCTCGAGAACGCCCGTGCCACGGCTCAGATAGACGATCTGAACGATGTCGGGGATCGGGAGATCTTCGAGGCGTCCGACGAGGCCCATCGTCATTAGTCCCGACATCGGGGCCGTCCGTTACAGATGTAACGAAACCGGAGGCGGCCATGACCAATGATCGATGCACGTGCTCGTGGTCGACGATTCGGCCGTGGTCCGCCACACGGTCTCCGCGCTTCTGGCGCAGGAGACGGACATCAGCGTCGAGGCGGCCGCAGATCCGTACATCGCCATGCACAAGATGACCTCCCGGCGGCCGGACGTGATCCTGCTCGACATCGAGATGCCGCGCATGGACGGGCTGACGTTCCTCCGCAAGATCATGGCCGAGGATCCGATCCCCGTCGTCATCTGTTCCGCGCTGACCGGCCCGGGTCTGTACGACTCGGTGCGTGCGCTCGAAGCGGGGGCGGTGGACGTCGTCGGAAAGCCGCGCGTGGGTCTGCAGGAGTTCCTGTACGAGTCGAGCGTCATGCTGCTCGACGCACTTCGCGCGGCATCGCGCGCGCGGATCCGTCGGCGTGCCGCGGGAGCGATGCACGGGATTGCTCTCGGCGCCGGCGCGCGCATCGCACCGCGGCGCCCCTCCGCCGGACTGGAGATCGTCATCGCCGTCGGCGCTTCGACCGGTGGCACGGACGCCATCCGCGAGCTGCTGATCCCGATGACCTCCGAATCGCCCGGGATGATGATCGTGCAGCACATGCCGGAGGTCTTCACCGGCGCGTTCGCGCGCCGTCTCGACGAGATCTGCGCGATCGAGGTGCGCGAGGCGCAGAACGGCGACGCGGTGCACGCGGGACTAGCGCTCATCGCTCCCGGAAACCGGCACATGCGCCTCGAGCGCGCCGGTGCGGGATACGTCGTGCGCATTGCGGACGGCCCGCTCGTCAACCGGCACCGGCCGAGCGTCAACGTCCTCTTCTCCTCGGTCGCGCAGGCGGCGCGTGAGCAGGCCATCGGCGTGATCCTGACGGGGATGGGCGACGACGGGGCCGACGGGCTGCTGCAGATGAAGCGCGCCGGAGCACGGACCATCGCCCAGGACGAGAAGAGCAGTATCGTGTTCGGAATGCCCGGCAAAGCGATCGCCTGCGGAGCGGTGGACGAAGTCCTCCCGCTCGATCAGATCGCGTCGCGGCTCGGTCACGCAGTCGGGGCCTTTAGAGATTCTTAATGCTGGGAGGCGGCCACGCGCCCATAGACTCGACCGGCTTGCGACGAAGGCTATTGTCGCTGTCGCTGCTGGCCCTCGGCATCGTCTACGGCGACATCGGAACCAGCCCGCTCTACGCTCTCCGCGAGTGCTTCTACGGCGAGCACGCCGTGGCGCTCAGCCGCGGGAACATTTTCGGCGTCCTGTCGCTGATTTTCTGGTCCCTCGTGGTCGTGGTCACCGTCAAGTACCACGTCTACGTGATCCGGTTCGACAACCGCGGGGAAGGGGGGATCCTCGCGCTGATGGGCCTGGTCGGGATGGACAAGAGCCGCCCCGTGCGTTTGCGTGCCGCGCTCATCGTCATGGGCGTTTTCGGCGCGGCGCTGTTGTACGGCGATGGCATGATCACGCCGGCGATTTCGGTGCTGAGCGCGGTCGAGGGACTGGAGGTGGCGACGCCGTTCTTCAAGCCGTACGTCATCCCCATCACCATCGCCATCCTCATCCTGTTGTTCATGTTCCAGCGGCGCGGGACCAGCGGCGTCGGAGCGGTGTTCGGCCCGATCATGCTGCTGTGGTTCGGAACGCTCGCCCTGCTCGGGATTCGGGGGATTGTCCAGCATCCGTCCATCCTCCTGGCCCTCAATCCTGTCTACGCCGTCCGCTTCTTCGCCGCGAATGGCATGGCCGGGTTCCTGGTGCTCGGTGCGGTCTTCCTCGTGGCCACGGGAGGCGAAGCGCTCTACGCCGACCTGGGGCATTTCGGCGAAAAGCCGATCCAGATCGACTGGTTCAGCCTCGTCGGGCCTTCGCTGATGCTCCAGTATCTCGGGCAGGGAGCGCTGCTGCTCGTCCATCCCGAGACGGCGCACAACCCGTTCTATCTCCTGGCCCCGAAATGGGCGCTCTATCCGCTCGTCGTGCTGGCGACGATCGCCACGGTCATCGCTTCGCAGGCCATCATTTCCGGCGTCTTCTCCCTGACGAGCCAGGCCATCCAGCTCGGATATCTGCCGCGCATGGAGATCGTGCACACCTCGCGCGCGGAGATGGGGCAGATCTACATGCCGGCGGTGAACTGGGGCGTCATGCTCGCCACGATCGTCCTGGTGCTCGGATTTCAGAGCTCGTCCAACCTGGCCGGCGCGTATGGAGTGGCCGTCAGCACGACGATGCTGATCACCACGCTGCTGGCGTACGTCGTGGCGCGCGATCGGCTGCACTGGAGTGTGCTGACCGCTGGGCTCGTCACGGTCGGATTCCTCATCGCCGACTGCGCGTTCTTCGGCGCGAATCTCTTCAAGATCGCGAACGGCGGGTGGTTCCCGCTCGTCGTCGCCGGCGCGGTCTTCATCATCATGACCACGTGGCGGCGCGGCCGCGAGATCCTCAACGCGCGGCTCAGCGAAGGGACGCTGACGCCCGAGCTGTTCGTGCAGTCGCTGCGCGCCCGTCCGCCCATCCGCGTTCCAGGGACCGCGGTCTTCATGCATCGGAACAGCAACGTCGTCCCCTCGGCGCTCTTACACAGCCTCAAACACTACAAGGCCCTGCATGAAAACGTGATCCTGCTCAGCGTCGTCGCCGAAGAGGTATCTCACCTCCGCGACGACGAGCGGATGCGCGTCGACGCTCTCGGCGACGGCATCTATCGGGTCGTCGGGCGCTACGGGTTCATGGAAGAACGAAATGTTCCCGAATTGCTGGCTACCATGGGAGACCGTGGCCCCAAAGTCCCTCCGATGGACACCACGTACTTCCTCGGGCGTGAGACGTTGATCGTCACGAAACGGCCGAGCGGTATGGCCATGTGGCGCGAGCGGATCTTCGCCTGGATGGTGCGCAACGCTGCCGGGGCCGCTCGCTTCTTCCGCCTCCCGCCCAACCGGGTGGTGGAACTCGGGGCCCAAATCGAGCTCTGACCCGGGGGGGCGCGAACTTGAGATAACATCCCGTCGACAACAAACCGCACCCCAGGCATCCCAAGGCACTCAACTGCGGCTCAGTCGAGCAGGAGGCGATGCATGCGAGTCCCCTTCTTTCGAGTTTTTGCTCCGGGTCTCGTTCTGGTGTTTTCGATCGGGGCTGCCGGAAGGCAG
>DATFUW010000510.1:0-7218 GCA_035260605.1 Thermoanaerobaculia bacterium
TCGCCGATCCGCTCGAACTCGTTCAGGTGCGGCTTGAGATCGACGTCGTCGTTCCAGGCAACGGCTACGCGCGCCACCGCGCCTCCGCGCTGGTCACGATTCCCGAGATCAGCCGGTCGTAACTCCATCCGGCCGCCTCCGCGAGGATCACGAGATCGCTGTGGACCGGGTGCACGCCGGGGAGCGGATTCACCTCGACGAAATTCGGGACGCTGTCACGGTCGCAACGGACGTCGACGCGCGCCACATCGCGCAACCCGAAGGCCTTCCAGATGTCGAGGGCCAGCGTTGCCACGCGCGGCTCGTCGACGATCCGATATTCGACGCGCCGCTCGTAGTCGCGCTTCACCTCGATCGAGTAGAAGAACGTCTTCGCGTCGCCCTTCGGGACGACCTGCATGACCGCGATCACCTGACCGCCGAGAATGCCGACCGTGTACTCGTTGCCGGGAAGGAACTCCTCGACCAGCACCGTCCCGTAGGCCTGCACGCGCGCCACGGCTTCGTTCAACTCCGATTCGTTCCTGCAGAGCGACTTCGAAGTCACGCCCATCGAGGAGCCTTCGGCGGCCGGCTTGACGAAGAGCGGATAGCGAAGCGCCGTCCCGTCGCCGGATCGTCCCGTGGTCCACGGTGCCGTCGGGATGCCGGACGCCTTCGCCAGGAGTTTCGCCAGCGGCTTGTCGAGCGTGATGCCGATGGCCACGGCGTCGGAGCCGGTGCAGGGGATTCCGAGCATCTCCAGGGTGGCCGGCACCTGCGATTCCCGCCCGCGCCCACCCACCCCCTCGGCGATGTTGAAGACGCCGTCGACGGGGGTGGAGGCGAGCACGTCGAGCATCTCCGCGCCCCATCCGAGGCGCACCGGAACGTCACCGCGATGGCGCAGCGCCGATTCGAGCGCCTCGATGGTCTCGATCGAGTCGAATTCCTCGAAGCGGTCGCCGGAGGCTCCCGGCGGTTTGAGGTTGTAAGTCAGACCGATGCGCATGTGGCGCCGGCTCTCCAGCCGGCAAGAATCCACCTTCGGCCGGCTGAGAGCCGGCCCTACATCCGCTTCTTGATGTTTACGCCGCGCGGCGTGTCGCGCACCGGCTGCGGCTCGAAGCGGTCGGCGGTTCGGTTGAGCAACTTGGCCACGCCGCGCTCGGGGATGTGCTCGCGGTCATTGCAGCGATCGCACTGATGCTTCTCTCGCGGCACGTCGTCGTAGCGGCCGATGACGCCCTCGAAGTTGCGATAGACGATGGCGTCGCCGTAGTTGCCGAGCACGTAGTTCGGCATCAGCGGGACCTTCCCGCCGCCGCCCGGCGCGTCCATGACGAACTGCGGCACGGCGAGTCCCGAGGTGTGGCCGCGGAGGAACTCGATGATCTCGATCCCCTCGCCGACCGACGTGCGGAAGTGCTCCGCCCCCATCACCTGATCGCAGAGATAGAGGTAGTACGGGCGGACGCGGATCTTCATCAGCCCCTGCACGAGGTCGCGCATGATGTAGGGGCAGTCGTTGATGCCGCGCAGCAGGACGGCCTGATTGTTCACCGGGACGCCGGCGCGCAGCAGACGGTCGCACGCCGCCGCCGACTCGGGCGTGATCTCGTTCGGATGATTGAAATGCGTGTTGACCCAGATGGGGTGGTACTTCTCGAGCAGCGAGGTCAGCTCCGCGTCAATGCGCTGCGGAAGGAACACGGGGACCCGCGATCCGAAGCGGATGATCTCCACGTGCGGGATGGCGCGCAGTCCGGCGAGCACTTTCTCCAGAAACGTGAGCGAGAGCGACAGCGGATCTCCGCCGGAGATGATCACGTCCCGGATCTCGGCGTGCTGCGCGACGTACTCGATCATCGACTCGATCCGCCGCTGTCCGGTCGTCCCGTCCTCGTCCACCCACTTGCGTTTACGCGTGCAGTAGCGGCAGTAGAGCGGGCAGTACGACGTGACCAGGAACAGGCAGCGGTCGGGATAGCGATGCACGATCCCGGTGACCGGCGAGTCGCCCTCCTCATTGAGCGGGTCCCACGTCAGCTCGCCCGGATTGAGCAGCTCTTCGGCGGCCGGCACCGACTGCAGGCGCAGCGGATCGCGCGGGTCGTCGAAGTCGATCAGGCAGAGGTAGTACGGCGTGATCGCGGTGCGGTACAGCTCGAAGACGTCGCCCAGGCGCGCGCTGGTGAGATCGTCGATCCCGAACAGCCGCGCGATTTCCTCGAGCGTCGACACGCGGTTCTTCTGCTGCCACTTCCAATCGTTCCACTGCGCGTCCGAAACATTCGGATAGAGGCGCTGCCGATTGGCGCGTGCGATGTCGAGATGATTTTTCTTGAGAGACGATGCAGGAAGTGGAGAGGAACTGGATGGAGGTTCGTCATCGGAGAGCTGGACGGAGCTCATGAGGGCAGACATCCTTTCAAGCCCGAACTCGGGATTTTCCTGAACTGAATCAGGCATGGTCCGGGACGAAACAGCAGTGTTTTCACGGTCAACTTACTTTAGCGCGCTTCCGCGATTTCGAAACAAGAAATTCTTCGAAGCGATGCGCGCAATTCTTGGGCAACCAAGCAGTTACGGCCGTCGAGCCATCACCGGTACGCTGCTCGTAGACCTCCGCCACCTCATGCAGCAGCGCCAGTAGACGCCCGTCGCCGTTCGGCACGTCGAGCTGCACGACCTCGCCTCCCGCGAGCTCGCGCTCCCGCACGATCTCCAGCAGGCGGTCGACCCCGTCGCCTGTGAGCGCGGAGATGTGCGGAGCGGTCTCGTTCGCGCCTGCCCTCCATTCGAGGCGGTCCGACTTGTTGATGATCTCGACCACGCGCTCGCTCGGGATCCCGAGGTCGTTGAGTACCTCGCCGCCGACCTCGCGCTGCTCCGCCGACTGCGGATGGCTCCCGTCGATCACGTGCAGAACGAGATCGGCGGCCACGGCCTCCTCCATCGTCGAGCGGAAGGAGGCCACCAGGTCGTGCGGCAGCTTGCGAATGAAGCCGACGGTGTCGATCACCACCGTCTGGCGCGGCATGGGAAAGGCGATGCGCTGCGATTTCGCGTCGAGCGTGGCGAAGAGCTTGTCGGCGGCCCACGCGGTGCCGCCGGTGAGCCGGTTGAAGAGCGTCGATTTCCCGGCGTTCGTGTATCCGACGAGGGCGATGGTGAACGCCGCGCCGCGCGCCTTGCGCTGCGTCCGGCGCGTCCGCTCGATCTTCTCCAGCTCCGCTTTGAGCGCGCTGATGCGGTTGCGCACGATGCGCCGGTCGATCTCCAACTGCGTCTCGCCGACGCCCCGCGTCCCGATGCCGCCCGCCTGCCGTTCGAGGTGCGTCCACTGCCGCGTCAGCCGCGGCAGCCGATACTCGAGCTGCGCCAGCTCGACCTGCGTGCGCGCCTCGCGGCTACGCGCGCGTCCGGCGAAGATGTCGAGGATCAACGCGCTGCGGTCGATCACCGCCACGCCGATGATCCCTTCCAGATTGCGCGTCTGCGCCGGCGAGAGATCGTCGTCGAACACCACCAGTGTCGCGCCGTGGCGCCTGGCCATCCGCCCGATCTCCTCCGCCTTCCCCTTGCCGATCCAGGTCGCCGCGTCGGGAACCGGCCGCTTCGACAACACCTTGGCCACCACCGTCCCGCCCGCCGTCCCGATCAACTGCTCGAGTTCGTCGATCTGCTCTTCGACCACCGACCGGATCTGCTTCGGAAGCACCAGCCCCACGGCAATGACGTTTTCGTGCACGGGATTGTTGGACATTGATGATAGATGAGGAGGAGGGATGGGGTCAGGTCTTTAATTTGGTATTTTCCACAGGGTGTAGCAAATACCAAATTAAAGACCTGACCCCCTCCGGTGAAACAGAACCATGGTGTAACGGCCACCCTGCACCAGTCCGAACCTCGGCGGCTGATGAAAGGTTGTGAAGACGAACGCGGCCGAGGTCGCCTGATGCCGAGGGTCTGATCGCGGTAGGGGACGCCGCAGAAGCTGGCCAGCGTCAGCGCCGTGCCGCGAGCTCCGGTGCGAGCCGATCAGGAGGAGCGGAAACACGAGGATGGCGGCGAACCTCGCGTCGAACTTCAGACCGAGGTAGAAGGCCCGACCGAGGTCGTGCGGGGCCATCGGATGGTCGCGGAACAGCAGGAAAAATAAGAGGCGCAGGATCGAGAACGCGACGACGTTCAAGCCGAACAGCGCCAGCGGCAAAGCCGGTATCATGCGCCGCATGTGGGTCCTCTACGAGGTGCTGTTGTACCTCGTTTTTCTGGTGGCGCTCCCCTTTTTTCTGGTCACCGGATTTCTCCGCGGGAAATACCTCAGCAATTTTCCGGAGCGGATCGGATTCTTCCGGACCCCGGCGCGCCCGCATGATCTCTGGATCCACGCGGTTTCGGTCGGTGAGACGCTGGCCTCGCAGCCGGTCGTCGAGGAGATCCTGCGCCGCCGCCCTCGTACCTCGATCGTCTTCACGACGACCACGATCACCGGGCAGGCGCAGGCGCGGCGGCTTTTTCCCGGCGCCACGGTGACGTACTTTCCGTTCGATTTCAGCGCCTCGGTGCGGCGCTTCCTCGATCATCACCAACCGCGCGTCTTCGCCGCCATGGAGACCGAGATCTGGCCGAACGTGACGCGGCTGGCGCGCAGGCGCGGGCTGCGCCTGCTGCTGGCCAACGGGCGGCTCTCCGACCGCTCGTATCCGCGCTACCGCGCGCTGCGGCCGCTCGTGCGCCGCATCCTGCGGCAGTACGACCGCGTGCTGGCGCGCGACGAAGTCGACCGGCGCCGCTTTCTGGCCATCGGCGCGACGGAAGCGTCGGTCGAGGTCACTGGCAACGTGAAGTTCGATTTCACGCCCGACGAGAAGCCGCTGTCCATCGCCCCGCAGATCGAGTCGCTGATCGCCGGCCGCCGCGTCCTGGTCCTCGGCTCGACGCGCGAAGGCGAAGAGGAGGCCGTGCTTCCCGAGCTTCCGCGCTTCATCGAGGAGGAGAACGCATTCCTCATCGTCGCGCCGCGAAAACCGGAGCGCTTCGAGATCGTGGCCGGACTGCTGACAACGAGCTCGATTCCCTTTGCCCGCCGCAGCGAGCTGCAGGCCGCCGGGATCCATTCGCCTTCGGCCAGCCTGCTGCTGCTCGACAGCGTCGGCGAACTGTCGCGCATCTACCGCTACGCGACGGTGGCCTTCGTCGGCGGGAGTCTCGTAGCCACCGGGGGGCACAATCCGATCGAGCCGGCGGCGGCCGGCGTGCCGGTGTGCTTCGGGCCGCACATGACGAACTTTCGGGAAATCGCCGCGACGTTTCTGCAGAACGACGCGGCGGCGGAAGTGGGCTCCGCCGGAGATCTGCTGGCCTTCGCCCGGCGGATGTTCGACGATGAATCGGCACGCCGGGCGTACGGCGAGCGCGCCCGGGCGACGGTCGAGCGGAACCGCGGCGCCGCCGCGCGCACCGCGGAGCGCATTCTCGAGTTGCTGGCGTGACGGCCCTGCTCAAACCGGCCGAACTGTTGTATCGCGGAATCAACCGCCTCCGCCGGGCGCTCTACCGCGCCGGCGTGCTGCAGCGACGGCGCCTCTCCGCTCCCGTGATCTCGGTCGGGGGGATCGCCGCCGGGGGAAGCGGAAAGACGCCCGCGACGATCGCCATCGCCTCGGCCCTGGCCGGACGCGGCCTGCACGTCGCC
Organism: Thermoanaerobaculia bacterium; assembly: GCA_035260605.1. Classification (GTDB taxonomy): domain Bacteria; phylum Acidobacteriota; class Thermoanaerobaculia; order Gp7-AA8; family Gp7-AA8; genus Gp7-AA10. The sequence goes on from DATFUW010000510.1 coordinate 5,684, forward strand.
GTGCTGACACGCGGCTACCGGCGCGCCGGCGAAGGGGGCGCAGTCGAGTCCGACGACGCCGCGCGCTACGGCGACGAGCCGGTGCTCATTCACCGGCGCGTGCCCGCGGCGCGAGTGATCGTCGGCGCCGATCGATACGACCGTGCGCGCCGCGAACCCGCCGACGTCTTCATCCTCGACGACGGGTTTCAGCACCTGCAGCTCCACCGCGATCTCGACGTGGTGATCGATCATCCCGGCGCCGGGTTCCTGCGCGAGGGGCGCGGCGCACTGCGCCACGCGGACGTCGTCGTCCCGCGGCGGCTGCGGCTTGCCGTCCCCCCAACGCTGCAGGGCAAGCGGGTGTTCGCCTTCGCCGGTCTGGCCGATAATGCGCAGTTCTTTCGTGCGCTCGGCCTGCCACTCGCGGGAACGCGGTCGTTCCCCGATCATCACCGCTACACCGCGGACGATCTCGCGGCGGTGCGGCAGGCGGCGCGCGAATCGGGCGCGGAGGCCATCGTGACCACGGAGAAGGATGCGGTAAAGATCGACGACCCGGAAATCATCGCCGTTCCCGCGGAGCTGATCATCGACGACGCGGTGATGGAGCGCATCGTGGCAGCGGCGGTCCGGCGATGAGCCGGCACCGGAAGAGCCTCGCGCTGCAGCGCGCCGAGTACGGCCTCTATCGCGGCGTGGCATTCCTCGCACACCGGATGTCGGCGGCCTCGACGGTGCGGTGGGGAAGCCGCCTCGGCGCGCTGTCGCGGCGTCTGTTGCGCCGTCGCGACCGGCTGATGATGCGAAACCTGCGGCGCGTCTTCCCCGAAAAGAGCGAGGAGCAGCGCCGCGCCATCGCCGATGCCTGCTGGCGTCACTTCGGCCGCGAGACGCTCTTCACGCTGCGCGCGCAGGCCATGTCTCTGGCTGAGATCGCCGCAGCCTGCCCCCTGGTCAACGCGGAGGTGCTCGAATCGGCGATCGCCCGCGGCAAAGGAGTGCTCCTCCTCAGCGCGCACTACGGCGGATGGGAGGTGGCCGGGATGGCGGTGATGTCGCTGGTGCGGAACATCCGGACGATCACCCGCCGGCTGGACAACGAGTTCCTGGAGCGCGACCTGGCGCGCCTCCGTTCCAGCACCGGGGCGGCGGTGCTCGACCGCAAGCGCGCCGTGCGGGAGATCATTCGCGCGCTCGAGGAGAACGCCGTGATCGTGCTCCTGCCGGACCAGTCCGTTCTGCCGCGGGAGGGAGTGCTGGTTCCATTTCTCGGGCATGACGCCTGGACCACGACTTTGCCGGCCAAACTCGCGCAACGGATGGGTTCTACAATTGTGTTCACTTTTTGCATAGCCGACGAAACGGGGCATCGGCTGGAGTTCGAAAGCCCGATCCAGCCGAGCGAGGCCGGCAGTGACCCGGTGGCTCTGACGAGGCGGATCAATGACGTGATCTCCCGCCGCATTGAAGCCCACCCGGAGCTCTGGTTGTGGATGCATGACCGATGGAAGGGGACGGCGACGGGGGAAAGCGAAGGAGTGAATGGCGAGTAG
>DATFUW010000511.1:0-8889 GCA_035260605.1 Thermoanaerobaculia bacterium
TGTCCCGTCCAGCCGGACAACTTCATGGAGACGTTGCTGTATCTGCTGTATCAGGTCGCCGGACTCGCTCCGCTCATCCCGCTCGATCAGGAGCTCCGTCCGACGTGGCTGTTCGGCAAGACGGTGCACGAGGGATGCGACCGCGCGGGCTACTACGAGCAGGGCGATTTCGCCGCGGAGTACGGCTCGCCCAAGTGCCTGGTGAAGGTCGGCTGCTGGGGCCCGGTAGTCAACTGCAACGTCACCAAACGCGGATGGATGGCCGGCATCGGCGGCTGTCCGAACGTCGGAGGAATCTGCATCGGCTGCACGATGCCGGGGTTCCCCGATAAGTTCATGCCGTTCATGGACGAGCCGCCCGGCTCGGTCGTGTCGACGGCCGGCGCGACGATGTACGGCACCGTCATCCGAACGCTTCGCAGTTTCACCAATCGGACCGCCAACAAGGAGCCGCGCTGGCGCCACAGGGGAAGCGACCTGACGACCGGCTACGAACCGAAAGCTTACGGAGAGGAGCGCCAAGGATGACTTCGATTCCGGCCATTGGAGAAGGAAAGGCCGCCGCGACGGGCAAGCGAAACCTGGTGGAGATGAACTGGGACCCGATCACCCGCATCGTGGGCAACCTCGGGATCTACACGAAGATCGATTTCGCGAACCGCGAGGTCGCCGAGTGCTACAGCACCTCGTCCGTGTTCCGCGGATACAGCATTTTCATGAAGGGGAAGGACCCGCGCGACGCGCCGTTCATCACTTCGCGCATCTGCGGCATCTGCGGCGATAACCACGCCACGTGCGCCGTCTACGCGGCGAACATGGCCTACGGCATGAGAACGCCGCGCCTTGGCGAGTGGATCATCAATCTCGGCGAAGCGGCCGAGTACATGTTCGACCACAACATCTTCCAGGACAACCTGGTCGGCGTCGACTTCTGCGAGGACATGGTCAAGGCCACCAACCCCGGCGTCTGGGACAAGGCCCAGCACACCGATGCGCCGAACGCGAACATTCACGGGTACCGGAAGATCTCCGACATCATGACCTCGCTCAATCCGTTCAAGGGCGAGTTCTACCGTGAAGCGCTGCAGATGAGCCGTCTGACGCGCGAGATGTTCTGCCTCATGGAAGGGCGGCACGTCCATCCCTCCACGCTCTATCCCGGCGGCACCGGGACGGTCCCCACCATTCAGCTCTTCACCGACTACCTCGTTCGGCTGATGAAGTACGTCGAGTTCATGAAGAAGGTCGTGCCGCTGCACGACGACCTGTTCGACTTCTTCTACGAGGCGCTCCCCGGATACGAGAAGGTGGGCCAGCGGCGGATCCTCATCGGCTGCTGGGGCTCATGGAACGATCCGGATCACTGCGATTACAAATACGAGAACATGGCCGAGTGGGGGAGGAAGATGTACGTCACCCCCGGCGTCATCGTGGACGGCGAGCTGGTCACGAACAGCCTGGTCGACATCAACGTCAACATGCGCATCCTGCTGGGCAGCTCGTATTACGAGGACTGGCAGCACGATCCGATGTACGTCACCGAGGATCCGCTGGGGAATCCGATCGACCGGCGGCATCCGTGGAATCAGGCGACGATTCCGCGTCCGCAGAAGCGCGACTTCAACAAGAACTACACGTGGGTCATGTCGCCGCGTTGGTATCACGACGGCAAGTACCTGGCGCTCGATACCGGCGGCGGTCCCATCGCGCGGCTGTGGGCCACCGCGCTGTCCGGTCTGGTCGACGTCGGATACGTGAAGGCGAACAAGGGACAGGGGGTCAGCATCACGCTGCCGAAGACGTCGCTGCGGCCCGAGGTGACGTTCGAGTGGAAGATCCCGAAGTGGAGCAACGCCATCGAGCGCGACCGGGCCCGGACATACTTCCAGGCGTATTCGGCGGCCATGGCCCTGTACTTCGTCGAGCAGGCCATCGCCACGCTGCACGCCGGCGACACGCGGACGTGGGCGGATTTCGAGGTGCCGGACGAGGCGATCGGATGCGGCTTCCACGAGGCGGTGCGCGGCGTGCTGTCGCACCACGTGGTGATCCGCGAAGGGAAGATCGCCAACTATCACCCCTACCCGCCGACGCCGTGGAACGCCAGTCCGCGCGACATCTATGGAACGGCGGGACCCTACGAGGACGCGGTGCAGAACACGCCGATCTTCGAGGAGAACGGTCCCGACAAGTTCAAGGGAGTCGACATCATGCGCGCGGTGCGCAGCTTCGATCCCTGTCTCCCATGCGGCGTGCACATGTACCTCGGCAACGGGAAAGTGCTCGAAGAACGGCATCTGCCCATGTGGGGCGCGGGAGCGAAGTGAGCGCCGAACGGATCGAACAACTCGTGCGCGAGCTCGACGTCGTGGCCGACCCGGCCGCGCGCTCCGCGGCGCGGGAGCTGATGTCCGCGCTGATGGAGATGCACGGAGCGGCGCTCGCGCGCATCGTCGAGGACATCGGCCCCGAACAGACGCGCCGCATCGCCGCGGACGAGGTCGTCCGCAGCGTGCTGCTGCTGTACGAGCTGCATCCCGACGATGTACAGACGCGCGTGCACGCCGCGCTCGAGCAGGTCCAGCCCTACATCCGATCGCACGGCGGCCGCATCGAAGTGACGGCCATCGAGAACGGGGTCGTGCGTCTGCACCTCGAAGGGAGCTGCGACGGATGTCCATCCTCGGCGCAGACGGTCAAAGGCGCCATCGAACGGGCCATTTTCGCCGCCGCTCCGGAGATCACCGAAGTGGTGGCCGACGAAGCAAACGGAGGAAGCCATGGGGAAGTTCAAACGCGAGTTGCCCTCGCACACGCCGGGGACCAAGAAGGGCGGCGAGAGCGGGAAAGAGCCGGGGCGTGAACACGGCACCCGGACCGCGCGCGATTCGACCAGCATCAACCCGAAGCACCACGAACCGATCGATCCCCGGATGCCTCACATGCCCCCTGCCTGAGGGACGATGACGGCACTGACCGCACTCCGCCAGTTCGCCCGCAAGCGCGAGCCGCTCGAACGCTGCGATCTCTGCGCGGCGCCGATCGCCGATCCGCACCGGCATCTGTTCGATCCGGAGCAGCGGCAACTCGTCTGCGCATGCGGTCCGTGCACGATCCTCTTCTCGAACGAGGCGGCGAAACGGTTTCGCGTCGTGCCGCCCGAAGTCCGCTCTCTGAGCGAGTTCCCACTCTCCGACGCCGATTGGAACGCGCTGATGATTCCGATCAACATCGCGTTCTTCGTCCGCACATCCGCCGGCGGGCGCATCCGCGCGTTCTATCCCAGCCCCGCCGGCGCGACCGAGTCGGAGCTGGCCGTCGAATCGCTGGACGTCGATCTGCAGCCCGACGTGCAGGCGCTGCTCGTCAACCGCCTCCGCACTCCGGCCCGTGCGTTCATCGTGCCCATCGACGAATGCTTTCGCCTCGTCGGGCTGATGCGGACGAAGTGGCGCGGACTGTCGGGCGGCAAGGACGTTTGGAGCGCGATCGACGCCTTCTTCGCCGGTCTGGAGCCGCGCCCATGAGCAACCTGCGATTCTCCGTCGAAGGGGCGGAGCCGGTCTCGTACGCGGCGTCTCCGTTGCTGGGATTTCTCCTGCGCATTTCGAACGACGATCCCGTCCGCAACATCGTCCTGCAGGTGCAGATCCGGATCGAGCCCGTGCAGCGTCGCTACACGCCGGCCGAACAGGCGAAGCTCTACGAGCTCTTCGGCGAACCGTCGCACTGGGGGAGAAGCGTCCGCTCGATGCTCTGGACGAATCTGACCACGGTGGTCAAGCCGTTCACCGGCTCGACGACCACGGAGCTCCACGTCCCCTGCTCGTTCGACTTCAACGTGGGCGTGACGAAGTACTTCCACGGACTCGAAGACGGCGAGATCCCGCTGACGTTTCTCTTCAGCGGCAGCGTCTTCTACACGGACGCGAACGGCGCGCTGCAGCTCATGCAGGTCTCGTGGGAGTCGGAAGCGCGCTATCGCCTTCCCCTCGATGCGTGGAAGCGGATGATGGACCTGCATTATCCGAATGCGGCCTGGCTCTGCGTACGCCGCGATCTGTTCGACCGCCTTCTCGAGTTCAAGCGCGAGCGCGCGATCCCAACCTGGGAGCAGACCCTGGAACAGGTCCTCGACGGAGCCCGCGCATGAACCTGGAGAGGGTCGAGAAGATCGTCAACGCGGTTCTGTACGAGGGCTACATCCTCTATCCGTACCGCGCCAGCTCGATCAAGAACCGGCAGCGCTGGAATTTCGGCGTGCTCTATCCGCCGTCGTGGTGCGCCCGGCAGAAGGGATCGGATGCTTCGTCGCTGCACTCGGAGTTTCTCGTCCGCGGCGACGCGGACGTCTTCGTGCGCCTTCGCTTCCTGCGGATCGTCGAGCGCGCGGCGACCGGGACGTTCCCCGCCTGGCAGGAGGCGGAGGATCGCGAGATCGGCGGCGCGCAGACGTTCTCGCTCGAGGCGGGAACGGAGGAGGGACGCCGGTACGACGAGGTCCGCGGCGCGATGCAGGTGCGGACGACTCGAATCGCCGATCGCCTTTTCAGGATCGCCGTCGACGTCGAGAACCGAACCGATCTGCCTGAATCGGCCACGCGCGATGAGGCGCTGCTGCGCTCGCTCGCCTCGGCGCATCTCATCATCACCGCGGAACGCGGCGAGCTGATCTCGCTCCTCGACCCGCCGCCGGAGCTCGCCGAAGCGGCCGCCGCCTGCCGCAATGCGGGCGTCTTCCCGGTCCTGGCCGGCGACGAGGGGGACCATGATGTGATGCTCGCCTCGCCGATCATTCTGTACGACCACCCGCGCGTCGCTCCCGAGAGCCCGGGCGACCTGTACGATGGGACGGAGATCGACGAGATCCTCAGCCTGCGCATCCGCTCGCTGACCGAGGACGAAAAGCGCGAGATCCGGGGTCTCGACGAGCGCGCGCGGCGCCTGCTGGACCGCACCGAATCGCTGACGGCCGCCGATCTGATGGCCCTGCACGGCACGATCCGTCCGGGGGAGGAGGAGCCGTGATGGAGTTCGATCCGTTCGAGGAGAAACCGCCGCTGGAGAGCGTGGTCGTCTTCGGAATCGAGCTGCGCCGCGGCGATCGCGTCCGCATCTGGCCGCAGAGCAAGGCCGACATCATCGACATGGCGCTCGAAGGGAAGGCGGCGCGGATCGAGGCCATCGAGCTGGACTTCGACGGCCGCACGCATCTTGCAGTTGTCCTGGACGACGACCCGGGCCGCGATCTCGGCGAGCTCCGGCAGCCGGGGCATCGGTTTTTCTTTTCGCCCGAGGAGGTCGAGCCGCTCGCGCTCGATGAGGAGGACTCATGAACGGAAACACGAAGGAGCTGGTGAAGTGGCTGGCGATTCTCGCGGCCGTTGTGGCGTTCATTCGCGTTTTTCCCGACCTGCGCCGCTACGCGAAGATCGAGATGATGTAGACGCGCGCTCGATGCGCGCAAAGGGGGCCGGATGCACATCCTGGTTGCCGGAGTGGGAAACATTTTTCTCGGCGATGATGCCTTCGGAGTGGAAGTGGCCCGGCGGATGGCGCGGCGGCCGCTGCCGGAAGGCGTTCGGGTGGTCGACTTCGGAATCCGCGGCTACGACCTCGCGTACGCGCTGATGGACGGACCCGATCTGACGATTTTGGTCGACGCGGTCCCCCGCGGGGGAGTGCCGGGAACGCTGTACACCATCGAGCCCGATCTGACCGAGGCGGATCCCGCCGGCGGGACGTTCTCCGGCCACGGCATGAATCCGATGAACGTGTTCCGGCTCGTGCGGGCGATGGAAGGCCGTATGAAACGGTTGGTCGTCGTCGGATGCGAGCCGATGGCGGTCGACGAAGACAGCGCGCTGGGACTCAGCCCGCCGGTCCGACGCGCCGTCGACGAGGCGGTGCGCGTCGTGGAGTCGATCATCGAGAAAGAGGTCACACATTCACGAGCTTTCGATCGCATTGAGTATCGTGGAGGGGATCACCGAGGAGTTGCAGAGCCGCGGTGACCCGAAGCTCACCGCCGTGCACCTGCGCATCGGAGAGATGTCCGGAGTCGTCCGCGAAGCGCTGCTGTTCGCGTACGACCAGGCGTGTTCCGGGACTCCGCTCGAGGGATCGACGCTGCTGATCGCGGAGGGAAGCGGGCGCGAGCTGGCGATCACGGCGATGGAGATCGAAGCATGAGCGAGCCGCGGCTGGTCGAGGTGCGGCGGAACGTCCTGAAGAAGAACGATCTGCTGGCCCACGAGCTGCGCGAACGTTTCCGCGCCGCCGGCACGCGCGTGATCAGCCTCGTGTCCAGTCCCGGCTCGGGCAAGACGGCGTTCCTGCAGAAGACGCTCGAGTCGCTGCGCGAGCGGTGTCGGGTCGCCGCGCTGGTCGGCGATCTGGCCACGGAAAACGACGCCGAACGCCTCGCGCGCGCCGGCGTGCCGGTGCGGCAGATCAGCACCGGGACGGTGTGTCACCTCGACGCGGAGATGGTGCAGCGCGCGCTCGATGGATGGGATCTGCGCGGTCTCGATCTGCTCTTCGTGGAGAACGTCGGGAATCTCGTCTGCCCTTCGAGCTACGACCTCGGCGAAGACCTCCGCGCGGTGCTCATGTCGGTGACCGAAGGGGAAGACAAGCCGCGCAAGTACCCTACCATCTTCAACACCGCCGACGTCGCGGTGATCACCAAGAGCGATCTGGCCGCCGCCGTGGAGTTCGACCGCCCCGCCGCCCGCGCCAGCATCGAAGCCGTCCGGCCCGGGATGAAGGTGTTCGAGGTCTCGGCGAAGACGGGCGAGGGGATGGGAGAGTGGGTCGGGTTCCTGATCGCCGATCGAGACGAAGGATCTCACCACACGGAAAGGTGAGGACGTCGGATCTCTGCTTCATCGAGACGATCGAGATTTGAGTTGTGCGAGCAACGTTGAAGCGGAAGAACACGTTCGAGACCTCGCCGTGCTCGGTGATCGTGACGCGCGTGCCGTTCCCCTCCGGTGCCAGTCCGTAGATCGTCTTCGCGCTCTTCCGCCGTCTCGGCGGCGAAACGGAAGCGGCGGCGAGGACGCCGCAAGAAGAGCTCGGGCGTGTCACGCTCAGCGCGCTGACCGGCTACTTTCGATCGCATCCCCTTACGCGCGAGCGGATCGCACAGGTGAGAGCGATGATCGCCCGCCAGCCGTCGCTCGCCGTCACGAGACAGCGCCCCCGCTGAAACGCGTCCAGGAATTCCTCCTGCCGCGAGGCGCCGGTGGGTTCCTGATCACTGATCATTCATCGTTCGAATGACGGTCCGGGCCGCCCAGTAGCCGCACATGCCGTGCACGGCGCCGCCGGGAGGGGTGGAAGCGGAACAGAGAAAGATGCGGGGATCCGACGTGCGGTAGGGGTTGAGGCGGATGACGGGACGGAAGAGGAACTGCACGACGTCCTGCACGCCGCCGTTGATGTCGCCGCCGACCAGATTGGCGTTGTGCTCCTCGAGCTGCCGCGTGTTGAACGTGTGGCGGGCGAGGATCGCATCGCGAAAGCCGGGGGCGAAGCGCTCGACCTGCCGCTCGATCGCCTCGGTCATGTCGCGCGTCGATCCGTGCGGAACGTGGCAGTAGGCCCACGCGGTGTGTTTTCCGGCTGGGGCGCGCGTCGGATCGAACAGGCTCGGCTGCGCCAGAATCACATACGGCCGCTCGTCGTCTCTTCCTTCCCACGCATCCGCGGCCGACCTGGCAATCTCCTCGGCCGTGCCTCCGAGGTGCAGCGTTCCGGCGCGGCGGCACTGGGGCGCGGTCCACGGAATCGGAGCGGAGAGCGCCCAGTCGATCTTGAAGACGCCGGGCGCGTAGCGCCAATGGCGGAGCTGCGTGCGGTAGGGCGACGAGAGCCGCTCGCCGGCGATCGACAGGAGCTGGCGCGGCGTGACGTCGAGGACGACCGCGCGCGCGTCGTCGAAGCGGTCGAGCGATTCGACCCGCGAGCCCGTCACGATCGTGCCGCCGAGTTCGCGCAGCAGCGAGGCCAGCGCGTTGGCGATGCTCTGTGAACCGCCGCGCGGCACCGGCCAGCCAGCACCGTGGCCGGCGACCGCGAGCATGATGCCGAACGCCGCTGAGGGCAGCATCTCCATCTTCAGGAGCGTGTGCGCGGCGATTCCCACGAAATGCGCGCGCGCTCGCGAACTGCCGAACAGCGACTCCGCGAGGCCCATGGCCGAGCGCATGCCGAACCATCCCATCCGGGCCATGACGAGGGGATGCCGCGGGATGCGGATCGGGGGCGCGAGTGCGTCGGACATCAGCGCTTCCCATCGCCGGACGAACGGATCCATGAGCCGGCGATAGGCGCGCGCATCGTCGCCGCCGAGACTGTCGGAGGTCGCCGCCGTCGATCGCTCGAGGACCGCCGCGGTGCCGTCATCGAACGGATGGGCCATGGGCACCTGAGGGTGGATCCACTCCAGTCCGTACTGTTGCAGGGGAAGCGTTCGAAAGTATGGTGATCCGATTCCCATCGGATGCACCGCGGAGCAGACGTCATGGATGAAGCCGGGAAGCGTTAGCGCCCGAGACTGCGCGCCTCCGCCGATCTGGTCGCTCGCCTCGTGGACTTCGACGCGAAACCCGTTCTGCGCGAGGGCCACGGCGGCCGCCAGGCCGTTCGGCCCCGCGCCGACGACGACGATCCGCCGATCATCGCTCACCACTCCGAACCGCTCCGCTTCGGGCCGTGGCCGTACTCCAGCGCGGGGGTGAGACCGAAGACGAGCGGAGCCGTCGCCAGCAGGAACTCCCGTTTCCAGGACCGTTCGCGTGTGCGCGCTTTCGAGCCGCTCAGCACGGCACCGTTCCAGTCAGGGAAGGTGATCAGATGGATGACGGTCGCCAGGCAGAGGCC
>DATFUW010000512.1:0-4867 GCA_035260605.1 Thermoanaerobaculia bacterium
TACGCCCTGGGCGAGCATCAGCTCACGGACCGAGTGGATCAGCGGCTGCAGCTCGGATGGCGGAATCGGGTCCCTGCGCTCCTGGAGCGCGTCGATCAGCAGCTTGGTCCGTTCGGTAACGGTGAAGACGTCGAGGTAGGCGATGGCCGTCGCCGTATTGATGCAGTCGACGACGACCTCGGGACGGTGCTTCTCGATCAGCCGGTAGAGCGCGGACGAGCGGTAGGCGTCCGGATCGCGGGAGAAGATGTCGGCGAAGAGCTCGTCGAAATGAGCGCGCTCGGCGATCAGCTCCGCGCGGCCGATCCCCTGCAGCTTCTCGGGGAGGAAGATGTCGCCCGGCGCGGCGACGAACTCCACCTCGGCGGACTCGCGCCGCAGGACCTCCAGCGCCTCGTCCGTCTCGCGCTTCGTCAGCGCGGAGATGACGATGCGCGACGGCCGCAGCTCGTGAATGGCCTCGCGCGCCACCTGCTGCCCGACCATGCCCGCGCCGCCCAGAATCAGAATTGTGCGTGATTCCATGCGCGTTCCGTGCGCGGCTGCGGCGGCGCCGCAATCACACCCGCTCTTCCTCTCCCGTCGGCAGATCCCACCGTTCGGTGATGCGCTCGTGCGTCAGCCAGCGCTCGCAGTCGAGCGCGGCCATGCACCCGCTCCCCGCGGCGGTCACCGCCTGGCGGTAGATGTGATCGACGGCGTCTCCGCAGGCGAAGACTCCCTGGATGTTGGTCATCGTCGAATGCGGATGCGGCAGCACGATGTAGCCCCGTTCGTCCAGCTCGAGCTGCCCCATGTACGGCTTCGTGTTCGGCGTGTGCCCGATGGCCACGAAGAGCCCCTGGGCCTTCATCTCCGTGAGCTGGTTCGTCTTCAGGTTGCGGATCTTCAGCGCCGAGACCCCGCCGTCCTTCGTGCCGACGACCTCCTCCACCGCCGAATCGAGCAGGAAGGAGATCTTCGGGTTCTTCTGCGCGCGCTCCTGCATGATCTTCGAGGCGCGCAGCTCGCTGCGGCGGTGGATCACTGTCACCTTCTTCGCGAACTTCGTCAGGAACGTCGACTCCTCCATCGCCGAGTCGCCGCCGCCGACCACGACGATCTCCTTCTCCTTGAAAAAGAAGCCGTCGCACGTGGCGCAGTACGACACGCCGAAGCCCTGCAGCTCCTTCTCCGACGGCAGGCCGAGCTGCATGGCCGAGGCCCCCGCGGCGATGATCAGCGCGTAGCACTCGTACTCGTGCTGGTCGGTGGTCAGGATGAACGGGTGTCTCCGGAGATCGACGCTGACGACCTCCTCCATGCGGAAGCGCGACCCGAAGCGCTCCGCCTGCTGGCGCATCACGTCCATCAGCTTCGGCCCCAGGATCCCCTCGGGGAACCCGGGATAGTTTTCGACCTCGGTGGTGATCGTCAACTGCCCGCCCGGCTGGAGCCCTTCCAGCACTAGCGGCGTGAGGTTGGCGCGCGACAGGTAGATGGCCGCCGTGCAGCCCGCCGGACCCGAGCCGACCACGATGACCTTGAAATCGGTGATTCGTTCCATGGCCGGCGATTGTATGACATGGCACGAAGGTGACTGTGTCGGACGTCGTGGGGAAGCGTGACGGGGACCGTTACAAATCGCGGTGCATGAAGATCCGCAGCGTGATCCAGCCCATCGCCCCGGAAGCGGCAACGCAGGCCAGGAGGCCGGGCCAGGGAAGCCGTCCGGTTCGGAAGAACGTCTCTCCGCTCATGACGGAGAAGATGGCCGGCGCGTGCAAGGCTTTGTCGAGCACCGCGAACGCCACGACGAGCGCGAAGGCGAGCAGCAAAGGCCTCCAGACGTCGTCGAAGACGTGCGAGAAGAGAAACGCAGCGCTGAAAAAGACCGTTGCACCGACGAAGAGACATGCGCCGTGGATCAGCGTGTCGGCCATGGAGTACGTCTGTCCGATCGCCGGCGACAGCAGCGGGACGACGATCGAAGGGAGGAAGACCAGCGCGAAGAGCTCTCCCAGGCCTGCGGCGCCGCGCACTCCTGCCACGCGCGTTCGCGAGAGCGGCAGGGAAAGCGTGAAGCCGGTCTGCCGCGAGTTCGAAACGACGCCCGACGTTCCGAGCAATATCGCGAAAACCGTCGTCCAATCGATCGAGTTCTGGCGAAACCACTGGAGCCAGATGAATCCGCGGTAGTGCCGCGACAGCTCGATCGACTGCCGGATCTCCGCGCTCAGCGCTCCATGGCCCTGCGGCGACACCAGCGGAAGGAGCCGCAGCACCTGAGGGTAGGTGTAGACCGTGGCCACCGCCGAGCAAAGAAGCACTCCGAGCCCGATGAGAAACCGCCATCTCGTTTCCAGCCACGACTTGTACCAGAGCATCTCAGTCCTCCGCGGCGATCGTCTCGAAGAAGATCTCCTTCAGGCCGACGGGCGCGACCTCGACCGATACCGGGTGGAGCGCGCGCGCCTGATCGAGCACGGCATCGCCGCCGTCGTTCGAGAAGACGGTGAGCGCGCGCCCTTCGCGCCGCACCCGCGCGACACCGGCGCCCCGGAACTCCACCGCGGGAGCGTCTCGGTCGAAGACCATAGAAATGCGCCGGAAGCTCCGCTGCAGCGCGTCGAGACTGCCCGACAGCACGAGACGTCCGTGGTCGATGATGGCCACGCGGTCGGCGATCTGCTCGATCTCGGCGATCTGATGCGAGCAAAGGAAGATGGTCTTCGGCTCCTCGGCGATGTAGGTGACGAGCGCCTGCAGGACTTCCTCGGCCGCGGCCGGATCGAGCCCGGACGTCGGCTCGTCGAGTACGAGGAGCTCGGCGCCGCGGCAGAGCGCGAGCAGCAGTGCGAGCCGGGTGCGCATTCCCTGGGACAGGCGCTTGATCGTCGTGCCGGAGCGGAGGTCGAACCGCCGCAGCAAACGCGCCTGCAGGTCGGAACGCCATCCTGGGAAGAACGATGCTGTGAACCGGATCATCTGTTCCACGGTCATCGCGCCGTACAGATCCTCCGCTTCGCTGACCAGCGCGGCGCGTCGCCGGATCTCCACGCTCGCACGCTCCTCGCCGGCAGGCAGGCCAAACACACGTGCCTCGCCGCCGGTCGCCCGGATCAGTCCGAGAAGGACTTTGATCGTGGTCGTCTTTCCGGCGCCGTTTCTGCCGAGAAAGCCGCAGATCGATCCTGCCGGCACCTGAAGATCGAGACCGCGCAGCGCCTCGATCTCACCGAAGGTCTTCCGCAGTCCGGAGGTTTCGATGATGAGCGATTCACCCACGGCGGCCCCCTTTCTCCGGAATTCGGGCGATCTCCGCTTCGACGAGCCGTCGGATCTCGTCGTCGCCGAGTCCTCGGCCGCGCAACCGCTGCACCGTCGAGGCGACCATCGACTGCGCCGCACGGAGAGAGTCGGGCGCCCTGCGGATCGCGGCATTCCGCGAGACGAAGGCGCCCGATCCCTGCCGAAGCTCGATCACCCCTTCGTGTTCCAGCTCGCGGTATGCCTTGGCGACGGTGTTCGGATTCATCACGAGTTGCTCCGCGAGCGGCCGGATTCCGGGGAGCTGTTCGCCCGGCCGCAGAGCACCGGTCTCGATCGCATGCTTCACCTGCTCCATCAATTGAAGGTAGATCGGCAGCCCGGACGAGGCGTTCGGCCGGAAGAGCATCGCTCCGGTCAGCCCCCCACCACCGCCACGGCACTGTCCTGCGGTGCCGGGCGTCCGCTCCGACCGAGAGCCCGGAAGGCGAAGACGCTGACCGCAATCAGCACCACGGCGACCAGCGCGGGAGACTCGGCGATCCTACCGGTCTCTCCCCCACCGGCCGCGCCGAGCCGGACGGCCAGGAATTGCATGGTGAACATCATGACATCCCCGGCGAAGTGCAGCGTCATCGAAGGAAAGATCGAGTCGGTGAGCCGCGCCATGAGTCCATACACGACGGCGACGGCCAGGTAAAACGGAAGGAACGGGAGAATCCGGAGCCCGTGGGTCAGGTGCACGAGCGTGAAGATGACGCTCGATACGGTGATGGCCACGGCCGGCCCGTACAGACGTTCCAGCGGCCGCTGCATCGATCCGCGGAATCCCGCTTCTTCCGCCACGCCGGCCACCGCCGAACCCATCAGGACCATCAACGCGATGATCGCGATCGGAACGCGGCCGAGATCGCCGCTCGGAGCGGCAATACGCAGCACCCCGCGCAGCGCCGCGAACGCCGCCCACACCGCGGCCACACCCGATCCGCCGGCGAGCAGCGCGAGCCGCCATGTGCGCGAGGCGAGCGGATTCGCGCGAATCTCTTCACGCGGCACCAGACGGCGCATCGGCTGCGCTCCGGCTCCCGTCATGAACCGCCAGAACCACCAGAGAATGAGGCCCATCGCGGCCACCGACCAGGGGATGGCGGGCGAGAGCCGCAGGTTGACTCCAGCCATCACTCCCCAGACGAGATTCGGCGCTCCGGCCACGATCAACCCGACGACGACGGCACGAAACCACGGAGAGAGTCTTTGCCACATTTGGAATCCGTCCTTTCTCAACTGTACTACTGCAATATCACAGTAGTAAAGTGGAGTACGGACCGGAAGCCGCCGGGTTGCATGGGCCACACTCCCTGGGGCGGACGGGAACCTCGAACGAACCGCGGGGCCCTACTGCCGCCGGATGTAGAGCCCGTTGAATCCCGGCGACCACGTCTTGCCGCCATCGCGCGAGACGTCGATCACCTGCCGCACGCGGTCCGGGCCTTCCTTCACGTACTGCATCCGCTGCGCCGTCTCCACGCCATTGCGCGTCGACTTCGAGTAGAAGACCATGACGCCGTCTGCGAGCCCGCCGGTCCATTCACTGAGGACTCCGGAGCTGTCGACGTAG
>DATFUW010000513.1:0-2564 GCA_035260605.1 Thermoanaerobaculia bacterium
CGCCCCCGACGTCTGGAATGTCACCCGGGGGCTGACGGTGAACGGCAGCGGCCCGATCCATGTTGCGGTCATCGACACCGGCGTCGACTACAACTCGCCCGAACTGCACGGAGTCTTCAAGGGCGGGCACAACTTCATCACCGGTACCGACGATCCGCTCGATGACGATGGACACGGGTCGCACGTCTCCGGGATCATCGCCGCGGCGGATGACAACGAAGGTGTGGTGGGTGTCGCCCCGGCGATCGATCTCTATGCGCTGAAGGTCCTCGACGCATGCGGCAGCGGCACGTCGGAGCACGTGATCGGCGCCGTGGACTGGGTCATCCAGAAAAAAACGGATATCGGGGGCAACTGGGTCGTCAATTTGTCGCTCGGCTCGGATCAGCCCTCGAACATCGAGGAGGCCGCGTTTCAGCGGGCCGCGGACGCGGGGATCCTCGTCTGCGCCGCGGCAGGAAATGGATTCGATCCGACGAATCCGTCCGACGGGCTCGCCTACCCCGGCGGGTATCCGACCGTCGTATCGGTCGGCGCCGTCGATTCGACCGGACTGGTCGCCGATTTCTCGCAGCGTGGATCGGACCTGAAGGTCGTCGCCCCGGGAGTGACCGTTCTCTCCACGTTCGTGGCCGCAGACGTCGCCACGAATGACGGGCGCACGTTCGCCGGTACGACGCCGGTCATCGTCACGGATGACGCCGGCGATCCACTCAACAACTTCTGCCTGCCCTCTCCGAACGTCACCACCGCGCCGTTCGTCTTCTGCGGGTTCGGCGGTTCGGCCTCCGATTTCCCCGCCAGCGTGAGCGGCAAGATCGCGCTGATCCAACGCGGCCCCGCGGCCCCTGCGACCGGCGTGAAGTTCGTCGACAAGATCCTGAACGCGAAGAATGCCGGCGCCACCGGCGTGATCCTGTTCGATCACACCGCGGAAGGGCTGCTCACCCCTGCGCTGGGCAACTATTCGACGCCGTCCTCGGTCCCGAATTTCCCGCCGACGGTCTTCATCTCGCTGGCCGATGGGAACGCGCTGAAAGCCTCGCCCGGTGCAACCGTATCGCTCGGCTTCGGCTTCGAGACATGGGCACTGGAGAGCGGCACGTCGATGTCCACGCCGCATGCCGCGGCGGTCGCCGCGCTGGTCTGGGCCGCCGCCCCGACCGCCACGGCGAACGACGTCACGAACGCCATCGAGAACACCGCGACCGATCTCGGCGATGCGGGTTTCGACAACACCTACGGCCACGGACTCGTGAACGCGTTCGAAGCGGCCAAGCAGCTCAATCCGGCCGCATTCGGCAGCGGTGGCACGCCCGAGCCTCCGACGCCGACCGGACGAGCCCCCGGCCGCCGCGGCGGCCACTGAGGCAACGTGCCGGGCGCGGCGATCGCCTTCGTCCTCGCTCTCGCCCACGCGAGACCCGCGCCGCCCCGTGCGATGACCATCGCTCCCGCGCCGACGCGGGAAACGATGGTCCTGCGGAAGGCGCCGGACGGCACGATCGAATCGGCGTGCGTCGACAACGACCGCGCGCTCCGCGCATTTCTCGCCGGATCGAAGCGCGCGCCGGAGAAGCGGTGAGGGGCCATCGGCTCCATTTCCTTTTCCCGGCAATCCTGGCGTTCGCCACGAGTGCATTCGCCAACGCCACGATCACCATCCACGACATCGACGCCCCGAATGCAGGCCTGAACGATCCGACGCCCGCCGCTCCGGTCGGCGGAAACTCCGGCACGACCCTCGGCCAGCAGCGCATGATCGCCCTGCAGGCCGCCGCGAACATCTGGGGATCGCTGATCGACAGCAGCGTCGAGATCGTCATCGACGCGAAAATGACGTCGCTCTCCTGCGATGCCACCGGTGTCGTGCTCGCCGACTGCGGACCGCAGAAGGTGGTCGACAACTTTCCCAACGCACCGAAGCAGGACGTCTGGTACCCGATCGCCCTGGCGAACAAGTTCGCGGCGACCGATCTCGATCCGGGGAATCCCGACATCGCCGCCGAATTCAATTCCGACCTCGGAAACGGGACCTGCTTCGGATCGACCGGCTGGTACTACGGTCTCGACGGGAATCACGGCGATGCGGTCGACATGGTCACCGTCGCGCTGCACGAGTTCGCGCACGGCCTTGGTATCTCCGGCTCCTACGATTCGCAGACCGGGGCGCTCTTCGAAGAAAAGCCGAACGTCTTCGAGCTGCACACCCTCGACGACACGACCGGCAAGCGGTGGGACCAGATGACCGACGCGGAGCGTCTGGCGTCGCAGAAGAACGATCAGAACCTCGTCTGGGACGGCGAGCACGCACGGCTCGGCGCCTCGGCGTTTCTCGGACCGGCTCCCTTCCTGCGCGTCCTCGGCAACTCATATCGCGTGGGCACCGCGAGCTTCGGCGCGACGATCGGCGTCGCGCAGCTCATCGCGCCGCTCGTCGCTCCCCAGGACCCCTCCGACAGCGCCGGCCCCTCCGCGACCGACGGCTGCTCGCCATTCACCGACCCGGCGGGCGTCATCGGACGCATTGCCATCGTCGACCGCGGCACCTGCCAGTTCGTCGT
>DATFUW010000514.1:0-3443 GCA_035260605.1 Thermoanaerobaculia bacterium
AGAGCGCACGCCACCGCCCGCAGATCCCATTGCTCTTTCATGCCCTTGTCATTCAGCAATTGATATGCCGCGCCTTCCTCAGTTGTTCTCGGGCTTCGAGCGCTCCGGCAGTCGTTTCCTGCTGCTGCGAAGACAATCGAGCGCGGTCTCGCCGCCGTAGCGCGCCACCAGCTTGTCGTCATATTCGTCGGAGATGCTGGCGACCGCATCGAGCGAGGCGATGAACTGTTCCGGCCGCATCCGGCGTCCCAGAAAGGCGTGCGAGAAGAAGACGTCCTTGTCCACCATGCTGAACGCGCCGAGCGGCACTTCGGAATTGAGTCGCAGCAGTTCGCGCGTCAGCTCGAACGACGGCGCGGCGCCCTGGACGCAGAACGCCAGGACCTCGATGACCGCGTCGTCGTCTTCGTACGGATCGATCGAGATCTCCAGCACCGTCGATCCATACTTGAAGTAGAAGTCGCAATGCTCGGCATCGTCGAAGTGTTCGTCGACCAGTTCGTCGAGGTACGACTTGACCTGCCGGTAGACCTCTTCCTGACATTGTGTGAGAAATTGCTTTTTGTGCGCCACCGGCATGCAGTCATTATAAGGACTTGATGGACGATATTTTCGCCGCCGAACGAAGAAAACGGCTGACGCTGAAACGCGGCAAGGAACGGGTCATCGCCAACCGGCACCCGTGGATCTTCGCTTCCGCGGTGGCCGACGCCGGCGGACCGGACGACGCCGCCATCGCCGACCTCGTCGACGCCGCCGGCCTGCGCGTCGCCTCGGGGCTCTACTCGTCCCGCTCGGAGATCCGCCTGCGCGCCCTGACGTTCGGCGACGAGGTGCTCTCCGCTGCGGTCATCACCGCGCGCATCCGGGCGGCGATCGCCCGGCGCGACCGCCTGCGCAGCGAGAGCACCGACGCCGTCCGGCTCGTCAATTCCGAGGGGGACGGGCTCAGTGGACTGGTCGTCGACCTCTATCACGACGTCGCCGTCATCGAGGCCGCGAACGCCGGGCTCGACCGGCTCGAGCCGCTGGTCGTCGAGGAGGTCCGGCGCGCCGTTCACCCGCGTCTCATCTATTTCCATCACGACCTCCCCGTCCGGCAGTTGGAAGGGTTGGCAACCACGCCGAAGGCCATCGGGGAGGGGACGCCGGCGACGACCATCGTGGAGAACGGTCTGCGCTTCGAAGTCGATCCGGGCACCGGGCAGAAGACCGGGTTCTTTCTCGATCAGCGCGAGAATCGCCTGCTGGCGCGCGCCCTGGCGGGAGGATGCCGGGTGCTGAATCTCTTCTCCTACACCGGCGCGTTCGGCGTGTATGCGGCGGCCGGCGGTGCGGTCTACGTGGAGGAGGTCGACGGCTCCGGGCCGGCCATCGAGCAGGCCAAGCGGAACCACGCGCTGAATCCCGCGCCGGCCGAGGTGCGGTTCACCGTGGCCGACGCGTTCACGCACGTGCGTCAACTGGGACGGGAGGGACAGCGGTTCGGGCTGATCGTCTGCGATCCGCCGGCGTTTGCCAAGCGGCGCGCGGAAGTCGATCGCGCGGCGCGCGGATACAAGGACGTCAACCTCCACGCCATGCGGCTGCTCGAGCCGGGAGGGCGGATGCTGACGTTCTCCTGCTCGGGACACATCTCGCTCGATCTGTTCCAGAAGGTGATCTTCGCCGCGGCGATCGATTCGGGACGCCGGCTGGCGTTCCTACGGCGGCTGACGGCGGCCCCCGATCATCCCGTGGCGCTGGAGTGCCCGGAGGGGGAGTACCTGAAGGGATTTCTGCTCGAAGCGCGGGAGTAGAATGAACCGCGGCTGCCGGCGGTCAGCGTGCAGCGTCCGGCGGGCTTCCGCCATCCGCCGGCCGCCCAAAGCCAGCCAGCACTCATGAGCGTCACTCCGATTGCCGCAGCCCGGAAAACGCGCGAGATCACCATTTCGTATCTCGGCGAGCTGCTGTTCAACGCCGGGTTCATCGATGAGAAGCAGCGTGGCGACGTGGAGGCGGCGGAACGGCAGTTCCGGGCGCAGTCGCGCAGCGGCTCGAAATCGCGCAGCGACGACGACGCCAGCCCGTTCAAGTCGCTGATGGCCATGAACCTCACGGACGCCAGCGGCAATGGAACGCGCATCGACGACTTCCTGCTGGCACGGCTCATCGCCGAAGACGCACACCTGCAGTTCTTCAAGATCGATCCTCTCAAGCTCGACGTGGAGATGATCGAGGCCAAGATCTCGCGCCCCTTCGCCCGCAAACACAAGATGGTCCCGGTGGCCGTCCGCGACGGCAAGCTGATCGTCTCGGTGGTCAATCCATTCGACACGGTGGGCATCGACAGCTACCAGCAGATGGTCAGTCAGGAGCTGGAGATCGTCGTCTCCTCCGAGAGCGACGTGATGGGCGTGATCACCGAGCAGTACGGCTTCCGGGCCTCGGTGACCAAGGCGCAGCGCGACCTGAACCGCGGCGCGATCGACCTGAGCAATCTCGAGCAGTACGTGAAGCTCAAGTCGGGTGCGGAGATCGAGAGCTCCGACGCGCACATCGTCAACGCCGTCGACTTCCTGCTGCAGCACGCCTACGACTCGCGGGCCTCCGACATCCACATCGAGCCGAAGCGCGAGTCGGCCATGATCCGCTTCCGCATCGACGGCGTGCTGCACGAGATCCAGCGCGTGCCGCGGGTGGTCAACCTGGCCATCACCTCGCGGCTCAAGACGATGTGCCGCATGGACATCGCCGAGAGACGGCGACCCCAGGACGGCCGCATCACGACCGAGCACGAGGGAAAAGAAATCGAGCTGCGCGTCTCCACGCTCCCCACCGCCTTCGGCGAGAAGATGGTCATGCGCATCTTCGACCCCGACGTGCTGCTGCGCGAATTGTCGGGTCTCGGCTTCTACGAAGACGAGCTGAAGACCTTCAACGACTGGATCAAGCGCCCGCACGGGATCATCCTGGTGACCGGCCCGACCGGATCGGGCAAGACCGTCACGCTGTATTCCGCACTGCAGTCGCTCGCCTCCCCCGAGGTGAACATCATGACCATCGAGGACCCGATCGAGATGGTGCATGACGATTTCAATCAGACCGCCGTGCAGCCGAAGATCGGCATCAGCTTCGGCGGCGCGCTGCGTACGATCCTGCGCCAGGATCCCGACATCATCATGGTCGGCGAAATCCGCGACGCGGAGACCGCGGAGATTGCCATGCAGGCGTCCCTCACCGGCCACCTGGTGCTCTCCACCCTCCACACCAACGACGCCGCCACCGCGGTCACCCGCCTCATCGACATGGGAATAGAGCCGTTCATGGTGGCTTCGACGCTCTCCGCGGTACTGGCCCAGCGTCTTGTGAGGGTCATCTGCCCCCACTGCCGGGAAGCATACCGACCGGAACGCGAGTACGCCGGCATAACCCTGCCTGAATTCCTTTACCGGGGCCGA
>DATFUW010000515.1:0-6462 GCA_035260605.1 Thermoanaerobaculia bacterium
GGCTCTTCCCACATACCGGGCGCTCCATCACCGCTTTCGCAGTGAGGGAGGGATCGCCGTCGCGGCGCCGGATTCGATCGCTCCGCTGCTCGCATCCATCGGACTGTTCCGCAAAGTGATCTCCTGGAACGGGCGCACGCGCGATCGCATCGCCATGCTGCGCACCGGACGGTTCCGGCGGGCCATCATCCTTCCGAACTCGTTCCGCGCGGCGATGATCGCGTACGCCGCCGGCATCGGCGAGCGCTGGGGTTATTCGAGCGATGCGCGCGGATTGTTCCTGACGCACAGCGTGCGGCGCGGCCGCGAGCGCGGTCATCAGCTCGACGACTACACCGCGCTGCTGGCGGCGATGAACGCGCCGCGGGTCGTCGACGAGATCCCGACGCTGCGCCTCCCGGTGCACGTCCGGGAACGCGCGCGGAAACGGATGCGCGCCGCCGGCGTGCGGTTCGACCGCCCGCTCTTCGGCCTGCACGCCGGAGGTCTCTACGGACGGGCGAAGCATTGGGGCGACGACCGTTACGGGGAGCTCGCCGAACGCCTCCGCGGGAGCGGATATTCGGTCCTGCTGCTCACCAGTCCCGGCGAGCGCCGGCAGGCCGAGGCCATCTCCGCGGAGCACGGCATTCTCCCGATCCTCGGATACGACGGCGACGTGCTGCAGATGGCCGCGGTCATCTCCCACTGCTCCGTGGTCGTCACCAACGACAGCGGACCGCTGCACCTCGCCACCGCGCTCGCGGTGCCCTCGGTATCGATCTTCGGACCGACCGATCCGGCGCGCACGGTCATCCCCGGCGCCACGCGCGTCGTGCAGAAGCCGGTCTCGTGCGGGCCGTGCTACGAACGCGAGTGCCCGCTGCGCGATCACCGCTGCATGTCCGAGATCGCGGTCGACGAGGTGTTCGCCGCTGCCACCGGCCTGCTGGAAGAGGTCGGCACCGGCGAAGTCCGCGTGCTCTGATCACAATCGCCTGTGATCCTTCCCACCGCGCATTGCACGCACGCCGCTCATGCTGTGCCCATGCGTTGGAACTTCTTCACTCATCGTGGCAAGCGGCTCGTCACCTGTCCCGAGAACTCCGAAACGGCGGCCGTGTCCGTTGACGCGTTCCACGCGGCGTTTTCCGATCTCCGCCTCCGCTCCTGCTCGCGGTGGCCCGAGCGTCAGGATTGCGATCAGCGCTGCCTGCGTCAGATCGAGGCCTCGCCGACGACCTGCCTGGTGTCGCGCATCGTCAACGACTGGTACGAGGGCAAGTCGTGCGTGGTCTGCGCGCGCCCGATCGGCACGATCGTCTGGCACGAACGCCCGCCCGCGGTGCTGGCGCCGGACGGCGCGGCGTTCGAGTGGAGCGAGCTCGCTCCGGAAACGCTGCCGCGCGTCTTCGCCACATGCCGGCCGCTCTGCTGGAACTGCTACCTGGCCGAGTCGTTCCGGCGCGAATTCCCGGAGCTTCCGGTCGACCGGCAGCCCCCCGCGCCTCCGCGGGAAGCGCCCCTGAACACGACCAGCGTCTATTGATCCATAATCGTCGCGATGAGCGACGAGCGCCTCTACAAGATCGGCGAGGTGTGCAAGCTCGCCGACGTGCAGCCGTACGTGCTGCGCTACTGGGAGACGGAATTTCCGGCGCTCGCCCCGAACAAGAGCGGGGGCGGTCAGCGGCTCTACACCCAGCACGAGATCGACGTCATCCTCCGCATCAAGCAGCTCCTCTACTCCGAGGGCTTCACCATCGCCGGGGCGAAGAAGAAGCTCGAGGGAGAAGGCGATACCCCGCCGGCCGCGCAGTCTCCCTCGCCGAAGGAGCTGACGCGCGCCCTGCTCGAGGTAAGGAAGGAACTGCGGGAGATCCTGGCCCTGCTCGACGACACGTCATCCTGAATCGCGCCGCCCTCACGAACCTGGATCCTGCCTGGTCGCGCGATGCGTGGACCGGCACGAAATCGAGTCGGCCGCAGTCCAGACGATTCCGTGGGAAGAGGTTAGGGCCAAGCTCTATCGGCGCGGATGAAGGGCGTTCGTTTTCATCCGGAAGTCCCAGAGGAACCCGTAGCAAGTCATCTGCGATGCCCCGAACGAGCGGCACGAGGAAACGGCGCCGACCGCGGGATGAGCTCCGTCCTCACTACGATTTCGACGACTCGAAGGCTCGGCCCAATCGATTCGCCTCACGGTTTTCGAACGAAACGATCGCAGTCGTTCTTGACGCCGGCGTCGCACCCGTCTTCGATTCCGCCGAAGCTGTCAATTCCTTCCTTCGATCCGCGATCGCGGCGATAGCACCTTCTGAATCGCAGAAGTAGGATGGTTCTTGCTCGCCGTCCATTTCTTCGCTGCAGCCGTCGAGCGGCTGTAGGCGCGCGCAAACACACGCGCGCGTAAGATAGCCGGATGGCGGCTCCCCCTCTCGCTCCAACTCGGATGTCCCGGGGCGCGCTCAGGCGTCTGACGATCGCCATTCTCGCGGTTGGTTTCGGAAGCGCAGTGGCCATCTATCTTATCGCCGGTCCCCCGCCCACCAATCCGCTCGGTTATGAGCCGCTCCAGGACAAGCGATATGTTCACCAACTCGAGTTGTATGGCGGTAAGGCGAACGTGCTCGCCGAGGAGTTTCGCGACTGGTTCGTGGGACTGTGGCAGGGGCAGCAACTCGGCGTGACGATCGCCGTCCTCACGGTCGTGACGGTCCTGGTCGTCCGCTATTTCGCGACACTCCCCCCAGACAAACCCGGCCCTCCGAGTCAGCCCAATCGCGAGGCACCCTATCCGCGTGCTGTCGAACCTGGAGAACCGCAGAAGAGTCGGGATCATCGATGACGGCAGGACGCCGCGACGGGCGTTAGGGAGATCTGCACAAGTCCGATGGTCGACGACTGCCGGGCTCGTGCAGAGCTTCCTTAGCTCCGAAAAAGCGCGACGATCCGTTCCAGACCGCGCCGGTCGTCCTCGTCGAACGCGTCGAGCCGGTCGGAATCGACGTCGAGGACGGCGATCAGCACTCCGTCGGGGCCGAAGACCGGAACGACGATCTCGGATCTGGAGTTCGGATCGCAGGCGATGTGGCCGGGAAAGCGGGTCACGTCGGGGACGATGAGCGTCATCTTCCGTTCGGCCGCGGTGCCACAGACACCGCGGCCGAATTCGATCTGCAGACATCCGACCGTCCCGATGTACGGCCCGACCACCAGACGGTCCCCGCAAACGCGATAGAACCCGGTCCAGAAGAAGTGCGGAAATCGGTTCGCCAGAACGGAGTTGATCGTCGACATCAGGGCGATGTCGTCGAGGGTTGCGCCGCCTTCGTCGCGCCAGACGGCGACGATGGCGTCGTAGCATTCGCAATAGTCGTCGGACTTCAACGTCGTTTTCGTCGATCGATCCGCACCGGCTGCGGAGCCGGACGGCGGCTCGTCCCTGCGATCAGCAGGAGCGTACCGGCGATGACGAGGATCACACCAGCCATCATGTCCTCCCGCTCCTCCATTGTGCATCGGAAATGCCATGCCGTGTCGGGCTCAGACGGCCAGGGCACGCTGATAGACGAGCTCGTAGTCGCGCGCCGAGCGGTCCCATGAGAAATCGGCGGCCATGGCGTTCTGCTGCAGGCGCTTCCACACCGGCCGGTCGCGGAAGTTGAGCATGGCCACCCAGGCTGAAACGAAAAGAGCGCCGGCGGTCGGCGTGGTGAAACCGAAACCGTTCGCCTCCTCCGAGTTGGTGCCGTCGAAAGGCACGACCGTATCGGCCAGGCCGCCCGTCATGCGCACCAAGGGAAGCGTTCCATAGCGCAAGGCGTACATCTGATTCAGCCCGCACGGCTCGTAGATCGACGGCATCAGCAGCACGTCGGAGGCGGCATAGATGCGGTGGGAGAAAGCGTCGTCGAATCCGATCTGCACGCGGCAACGATCGCCGTTCTCCGCGCCGATCTGCTCGAGGGCGCGCTCGTAGCGCGCGTCCCCGCTGCCGAGGACCACGGCCTGCGCACCGGCGCGAAGGATTCGCGCCAGGGAGGGGATCAGCAGATCGAGCCCTTTCTGATCGACCAGCCGCGAGACGAACGACACCAGCGGCGTGCGCGGCTGCGGGCGAAGGTTCGACTCGCGCAGCACGGCGCGCTTGCAGAGCGCCTTCCCCTCCAGGTTCCCGGCGTCGTAGTTCGACGGGAGCGCGGCGTCGGTCGAGGGATCCCACAGTGCGGCATCGATCCCGTTGAGGATGCCGTCGAGCTTGAACGACAGGCTGCGCAGCACCCCGTCGAGTCCCGCGCCGAGTTCCGGAGTCTGGATCTCGCGCGCGTAGTTCGGCGAGACGGTCGTCACCTGATCGGCGAAGATGATTCCCCCTTTCATCAGGTTCACCTCGCCGAAATGCTCGAGCGCGTCCGGCGACCAGTAGCGGCTGTGCAGCCCCAGCACTCCGAACTGCGCCACGCGCCCGATCCCCTGATAGTTGAGGTTGTGGATCGTGTAGACGGAGCGCGCGCCACGGAACGCGGCGCTGCCGTGCAATCCGGAATCGAGATAGACGGGAAGTAGCGCCGCGTGCCAGTCGTGCGCGTGAACGATGTCGGGAGCGATGTCCAGCAGCTCGCATGCCTGCACCACGGCGCGGCAGAAGAACGTGAAGCGCTCGATGCCGTCGTCGTAGCCGTCGGCACGCGGCGCGTAGATCTGCGCGCGATGGAAGAAATCGTCGTTGGCGATCAGGTACAGCGGAATGTCGGTGTCGGGCAGCGATGCGCGCAGCAGCGTTGCTTCGGCGGCCCAGTTCGCCCACAGGATCTGCGTCGTCGGAAGCACCGCCGCGGGAGCCGTCCCGTTCCGCTCGAACCATTCGCGCGCCTGGCGGTGGAAGGGCATGAAGACGATCACTTCGTGTCCGAGCTTCGCCAGCGCCTTCGGCAGCGAGCCGCAGACGTCTCCCAGACCGCCGGTCTTGGCGATCGGAGAGACCTCGGCCGTGGCGAAGATGATGCGCATGGGAGCAGTCCGCTCCTTTACTCCACGATCATGGCCGCATACCCCACCACCTGCGAGTAGTCACCGTTGATGTCCCCCGAGGTGGCGTGCTTCAAGAGACGCGCCGTCGCCGCGCCGAGCTGGTTTGCGGCAATGAGCATCGTCGTGGTGGGGATGAATCCGCACATAAAGATGTCGTCCTCGTCGACGGCGCGCCACAATTGCTGTGGGTCGAGCGCCAGGACCGCGTCGATGGCGCGCTGGTCCTTGCGCAGCGTGATCTCCTGGTTCTCGTAGTGGTTGAGATCGGAGCTGGCCACGATGCCGATGGGCTCGCTGCCCACCACCGCGGCGATGGCCGCTCCGATCTCTTCACAGAACGCATAGCGCGGAGCCGCGAGACAGATCGGCACGAACGTGAATTCGCCGACCAGCCGCTGCAGGAAGGGTAACTGCACCTCGAGCGAGTGCTCGCGTGCGTGCGCCTTCCAGTCGTCGCCGAGCAGACGCGTTTTCGCCAGCAGGGCATCGGCGAGCGCCGTATCGACGGCGACGTTTCCCAGGGGCGTTCGCCAGTCGCCGTCGCGATTGACGGCGGCGAAATGCCCCATCCCGGTGTGGTTCGGGCAGAGGATGATGTAGCGCTTCGGCAGCTCGGCCAGTTCGTAGAACGCCGCCGCCACGTGACCGCTGTACATCAACCCGGCGTGCGGAACGACCGCGCCGATGAACCGCTCCTTCACGGCGGGCCGTGGGTTCGCCTGGAGACATTCGTCGACCTGTGCGCGCAGCCGCTCCGGCTTCGCCTCGTAGAACGTCCCCGCGACCGCGGGAGCCCGCGTGACCATGCGGAACAGTGTATGCCGAGGGAGGGCCGACTCTATATGTCACGGTCCGAGCGTGCCACGGCGAATCTGCCCGGACCGGTGAGGCTCAGCGCGGCGAGGACAGCAGGATCTCCGCGTAGTCCGAGCAATGAATGCGGAAGAAGGCATCCGAGCGGGAGGGATTGAACGCCGCCTGCTCGCCGAGGACCGCTCGAATCTGGTTGAGCGCCGCGGTGATCGGAGCCGCGAGCTGCAGCGCGCGCTCGGTGGGAACCATCATTCGCCCGCTGCGCACGAACAGCACGTCGCCCAGGACCTTGCGCAGACAGCCGAGCGCGTTGCTCATCGCCGGCCGACTCAGGCCGATCCGAACGGCCGCGCGCCCCACCCCACGCTCGAGCAGGAGAGCCTCGAATACCAGCAGCAGATTGAGATCGAGCGGGCGAGATTCATCCCGTGAATATCGCTTATATCGCGCATCCACGAACCGGCACCGCGCCGGCGTCCCTTCAGCGCGGGAACGAGGGCGAATAGAGGACCGCGTTCAGCCGGAAATGCGGCTCGTCGGCGAACGTGATCACCTTCCCCTCACTGTAGGGCTCGCTGGCCAGGTAGACCGATCCCTTCACCCGCGCGATCGACTCCGGCCAGGCCACGCCCGACA
>DATFUW010000516.1:0-2580 GCA_035260605.1 Thermoanaerobaculia bacterium
CGCGTGGTGATGTCCTTGTCGCCTAGGTAAAGGATCATCTCCGTGTAGGAGTCGATGGCGATGCGCTCGGCGATCAGGTCTTCGCGGATCATGTCGACCAGCGTCTGGCCCTCGACGTATTCGGAATGCGACCGCGTGAGCAGTCCCTGGGGATTGAAGTTCGGTTCGCCGCCGAGCTGGATGATCCGGCCGGCGATCTGATCGGCGTGCTGCTGCTCCTCGTTGGCGTGCGTCAGGAACTCCTGGGCGATGGGATCGGAATGGATCCCCTGAGCCATGAAGTAGTGCCGCTTGTACCGCAGCACGCAGACGATCTCCGTGGCCAGCGCTTCGTTGAGCAGATTCACCACCGTGGCGCGGTCCGCCTGATAACGCTCCGTGACCGCTCCTTCCTCGATGTGCTTCCGCGCGCGCCGGCGCAGCTCCTTGACGTCGCTGAGAAACGGTTTGTCTTTCTGTTGTTTCATGACCCTGCCCTTATATCACCACCGAACCGCGTGCGCGCGGCATCGTAAGTCCGCCCTCTCCAGCGGAGCTTGCTTTGCACCCCGGTGAACCACATCGAGCGCAGGAAAATGTATGCCCACACCGAAACCATGAGGGGATGGGCGAACAGCGCGTACGCCAGCGGATAGCGGAGGCTGCGGAACAGTACGACGCGTGTCAGCGTGATCACGGCGACCGCGGTGAGGGCCAGCCGATCCCCCGAGAGGGCCACGGCGTACGGCAGCACGTGGAAGACGATGGCCCCCGCGGTCGCGAGCAGCGTCAGCGCATAGCTGCGGCCCATCACCGCGAACGCGTTCTTGGTGAATCCCTCGATGGTCTCCCGCAGCCCGTGATACATGCGGACCGAGATGCAGTCGTCGGCCCGGGCCACGACGGTGGGATGACCGCTTCGGCGGACGAGCCGGGCCAGTCCGACGTCGTCGACCACCGCATCGCGCAGCGCCGTGTGTCCGCCGATCTCCGCGTAGACCGCGCGGTCGATCAGGTTCCCCGATCCCCCGCCCGCGCCGAGCATCGCGATGCGCGTACGGTTCGCCAGCCAGACCGGCAGGAATCCGAAAAAGAAGACCGCGAGCTGCGGGATGAGCACGTTCTCCCAGAAGCCGCGCATCTCGAACCGCGGCACCAGCATCATCATCGCCGCCCCCGACGCGCGAAACCCGGTGATGGCGCGTGCCACCGCGTCGGGCGCATAGACGATGTCGGCGTCGACGAACAGCAGAACGGCGCCGGATGCGCGAGCGCTCCCCTGGTGCAGCGCCCACGGTTTGCCGAGCCATCCCAGAGGCGGTTCCTCGCCGTGAATCACCCGAAGCCGCGGGTCTTCCAGCGCGATCCCGTCGGCGATCGTCCCCGTCTGGTCGGCGGAGCGGTCGTCGACGACGATCAGCTCGAGATTGCGGTGCGTCTGCGCCAGCATGGCGCGGATCGTCCGCTCGATCGTCCGCGCTTCGTCGCGGGCCGGGATGACGACCGAGACCAGTGTTCCGTCATCGGACGCGGCGGCCGGAAGGAATCTCGTCGACAGCAGATTGAGGAGCGTCCGGAAAAATGCCAGGAGCCAGGCGATCAGGACGATCCAGAGCAGGATGCGCATGCCGCGCCGGCGTCAGGCGGGCCCGACGCGGCGCTGCGCTTCGAGCGCGTACGGCGAATCGGGAAACTCGGTGACGATCCGCCGGTACGCCTCTTTCGACTTCACGGCCTTCCCCTGCGCGTCGAAGGCGTGCGCCTCGAGCAGCAGAAGTGTGTCGACCGGGAGCACCGGGTTGGGTTTGGCGATCTCGCTCTGCAACTCCGAAGCGACCTGCGCCGCTTCGCCGTTTTCGATCCGCAATTGATAGAGGCTGAAGCGCGCCGTTCCGACCAGCACGTGCTGCGGATGAGCGTGGATGAAATCCTCGAGGAGCTTGCTCGAGTCGGTCACGTCCCCACGGCCGGCATCGAGCCGCGCCAGGTAGAGCTTGGCGACGTCGGCGGCATCGGTTCCGCCGTACTGTTGCTCCACTTTCTGGAAATCGGAGAAGGCGGCGGCATTGCGCTCCGCCTCGGTCTTGTACTTCGCGTCCGGCTGGGGCGACCCCCCGGGCGGCGGGATGAGCGGAGAATTGAGGACGTCTGCGGCTGCCGAGAGGGCCTGCTGGGCCTTCTGCTCCCGCGTGTTCCGGTAGACGAAGAACCCGTAAATGCCGAGCCCGACTGCGATGACCACGGTGCCGGCGATGATCAGCAGGCGCTGGTTCTCCCCGGCCTTCGACCAGAGGCTGCCCGCTCCGTCGACGAACCGGTCGTGTTTCAACTCTCTGCGATGTTCACGGCGCATGGAAAAAAGGACCCTCCGACGCCCCTTCAACGGTGAATCGGCCGTGAGGATTCCGGGCCGGAAACTGATAAAATCCGGGCCGGCGGCGAGGGCATCTACATTGCAGCAGGCGCTTTTCAGGGCTGTCTGATCACGGCGGGAGAATCATGAGTTCCAGCGCGCTCCGGGCTTCCATGGCCGCCATCCTTCTGGCGGCGGCCCCCCTGTATGCCGCCGGTCGTCGCGCGGCAGAGTCCGAACCGCCCGGC
>DATFUW010000517.1:0-2594 GCA_035260605.1 Thermoanaerobaculia bacterium
GCGTGATCATCCCCGCGTTGCCGTACGAGCAGCCGAGATCCGTCTCTGCCGCGCGGTCGAATACCGTCACGCGATGCCCGCGCTCCGCGCAGAAATACGCCGTACACAGCCCGATCACGCCGCCGCCGGCGATGACGATCCGCTTGCTCATGCCTCCGGGGCTCCGATGCCCCAGCCGAACGGATCGCTCTCGTCGACGATCAGCGTCGCTTCGGAATTGACGTACGCCCGTCCGCGGATCGTCGGCAGGACGTCCTTCCCCGAGACCTTCACCGATCCCTCGAACAGGCTCCCCACGATGCTCTCCTGCCGCCACACTTCGCCTTCCGACAGCACCCCGTCGGCATAAAGGCACGCCAGCTTCGCGCTCGTTCCGGTACCGCACGGCGATCGGTCGTACGCCTTCCCCGGACAGAGGACGAAGTTCCTGCTGTTCGCATCCCGGCGATCGGGCGGGCCGAAGAGCTCCACGTGATCGATGACCGCGCCGCCGGTCCCCGTGATCCCGCTGTGCTCGAGCGCCCGGCGGATGGCCCACGTCAGCTCGGTGAGCCGCTCCACGTTGTCCAGCTCGATCCTCTCGGACGCCTCATGCACCAGGAAGAACCAGTTCCCGCCCCATGCGACGTCGCCGGTGAACCGACCGAAGCGGGGGACGTCGACCGCAACGTCCTTCGCCGCGCGAAACGACGGGACGTTGGCCACGGAGACTTCGCCCGACGGATGGAGCTCCGCGGTGACGGTCCCGACGGGCGTATCGATGCGGTGTTTCCCCGGCCCGATCCGGCCGAGGTAGGCGAGCGTGGCCACGACGCCGATCGTTCCGTGCCCGCACATGCCGAGGTAGCCGACGTTGTTGAAGAAGATCACGCCGGCGGCGCACGACGGATCGGCGGGCGGAACGAGCAGCGCGCCGACGTAGACGTCCGATCCGCGCGGCTCGTTGACCACCGCGGAGCGATAGCGGTCGAACTCACGGCGGAAGCGCTCGCGCCGTTCCGCCAGCGGCCCGGTGCCGAGGTCCGGCCCGCCTTCCACGATGACGCGCGTCGGCTCGCCTTCGGTATGGGAATCGACGACGCGGATCCGCTTCATGCGCTGAGGAGTATAAGGAACTCCGGTCATGCGCGATCTCGACCTCGGAAGCGGCATCGTCGTCCCGGCGCAGCAGCTCCGCGCCGCGACCTCGCGCAGCGGCGGGCCGGGCGGACAGAACGTGAACAAGGTGGAGACGCGCGTCACCATCGAAGTCGACATCGACGCACTGCCGATCACGGACGCGCAGAAGGAACGGGTGCGCACGCGCCTGGCCACGCGGATCAACCGCGATGGCACGCTGCATGTCACCTCGCAGTCGGAACGGACCCAGCTCGGCAATCGCGACCGCGCGCTCGCGCGCATGGAAACGCTGCTCCGCGACGCCCTCGTCGAACCGAAACGGCGGCGGAAGACGCGCCCCACGAAAGCGGCAAAGGAGCGGCGCCTCGAAGGGAAGAAGCGCCGCGGCCAGCTGAAGCGCAGGCGCCGCCTTACCTCCTCGTGAGTCCTGCCGGTTCACGGGAATGACGGTGCACTCCATCTCCGTGGATGTTTCGAAACGGCGAACGACGGTCGCTCCGTGATTTGACGCGGTGTCTCACCGCGATTCGAAGTACAGGGGGACCGCGACGTGGGCCGATGCGCTCGCGCTCGGCGATGCGAAAGAGTTGTTGCACGAAGCCGCGATGTCAATCCCGCGGAATCTCGAACGGCAGCTCGTCCTCGGCCGCCGCTTCCCACTCGATCTCTGCTTCGTGCCGCTCGATTTCTTCGTCGATCATCGCTGTCTCTTCCATGGTCCGCCTCAGAACTGGGCCGCCTCGGTCGATCCCTCCAGCGCCGTCGTCGACGACTGGCCGCTGCTGATCACCTTCATCACTTCGTCGAAATAGCCGGTGCCGACCTCGTGCTGATGCTTGGTGGCGGTGTAGCCGTGCTGCTCGGACGCGATCTCCGCCTGCTGCAGCCGCGAGTACGCCGTCATCCCCTCGTCGCGGTATTGGCGCGCCAGCTCGTACATCGAATGGTTGAGCGCGTGGAACCCGGCGAGGGTGACGAACTGGAACCGATAGCCCATGGCCGCGAGCTCGCGCTGAAATTTCGCGATCGTCTCCGCGTCCAGCTTCTTCGCCCAGTTGAACGACGGCGAACAGTTGTAGGCCAGCATCTTTCCCGGAAAGGCCTTGTGCACCTCCTCGGCGAACCGGCGCGCGTCGCCGAGATCGGGAGTGGACGTCTCGCACCAGAGCAGATCGGCGTACGGCGCGTAGGCGATCGCGCGGGCGATGGCCATCGGCAACCCGCCGCGGATGGCGAAGAAGCCTTCTGCCGTACGGCTCCCGGTGAGGAACGGGCGGTCGCGTTCGTCGATGTCACTCGTGAGCAGCGTCGCGCTGTTCGCGTCGGTCCGCGCCACCAGCAGCGTCGGTACGCCCATCACGTCGGCCGCGAGGCGTGCGGCGCTCAGGACGCGGAGGAACTGCGCGGCCGGCACGAGGACCTTGCCTCCCATGTGGCCGCATTTCTTCTCCGAGGCGAGCTGGTCTTCGAAGTGC
>DATFUW010000518.1:0-2922 GCA_035260605.1 Thermoanaerobaculia bacterium
CTGGCCATGGGACTCACGGCGGACGAGGCCCGGAGCACGGTGCGCATCTCGCTGAGCCGCTTCACCACCGCCGAGGAAATAGAGCGGGCGGCGGAGGAAATTCTGGAGGTCGTTCCGAAAACGATCCGGTAGGTTCACGCGTTCTTCGCTGGCGCAACCCGACGACGGATTCCCGCTACACTGGTATCTGGTCCGATGGCTGACACGCCGATTTTCGAGGGCGATCTGCGCCGCATCCAGGTGGCCGATGTACTGACGTTCGTCAGCATGATCCGCGGGAGCGGCAAGCTGGTGCTGCGGAACGGGCGGCTGGAGCG
Source organism: Thermoanaerobaculia bacterium (assembly GCA_035260605.1). GTDB lineage: Bacteria > Acidobacteriota > Thermoanaerobaculia > Gp7-AA8 > Gp7-AA8 > Gp7-AA10. The sequence goes on from DATFUW010000518.1 coordinate 318, forward strand.
GACGATTTTCTGGAAGGACGGCGACATCGCCTTCGTCAGCTCGAACTCCACCGAGCAGTCGTTGGGTCAGTTCCTGCTGCGCAACGGGAAGATCACCGCTGAGCAGTACGACGAGTCGGCGGCGCGCGTCGGCCCGAACGTGCGCCACGGCAAGGCGCTGGTGCAGATGGGGGCGATCTCGCCAAACGATCTCTGGTGGGGGATGAAGAACCAGGCGCTGGAGATCGTCTACTCGCTCTTCACCTGGACCGAGGGGACGTTCACCCTGCTGGAGACGGCGGAGGAGATCGTGCACGAGCGGATCGTGCTGTCGATCAACGCCTCGAGCGCCATCATGGAAGGGATCCGGCGGCTCGATGAGACGGCGCGGATCCGGGAGAAGATCACCAGCCTGGAGATGGTCTTCGCCAAGGTGGCCGGCGCGATGCCGAATTTCCAGGAGCTGGAGATGAACGACGACGAGATCGCCGTCTACAACAACCTCGACGGAAAGCTCACCGTGCGCGGTCTGATCGGCAAGTCCGAGCTGACCGATTTCGAGGTCACGCGCATCCTCTTCCAGCTCCACACTGCGCGTCTGATCGAGGAAGCGCCCGACGAGAAGGGCGCGCGCCCGATCTTCCTCGACGTCGAGGACTCGCCCGAGCTGCTGAAGATCATCTCCACCTACAACGACATGTTCGGGCGGCTCTACGAGTCGCTCGCTTCCTCGGTCGGCGAGGACCAGGCGCGCGACCTGTTCATGACCGCGCTGGAGAGCGCCGCGAGCGAAGACCTCTGGAACGGCGTCTTCTTCGACCAGTACGGCAGGTTCGACGAGAACATGCTGATCGCCAACGTCTCCGAGCTCCCCTTCGAGCGCCGCCGCGGCGCGCTGGAGGAAGGGCTCAACGCCCTCCTCTCGGTCCAGCTCTTCGAGGTCTCCCAGCACCTCGACGCCGAGGGGAAGCTCAACGTCTACCAGTTCATCTCCGACCAGAAGGCGTTGCTGGAGACGGCATGATTCGGGGCTCCGCGGGTTAGACTCTGACCCCTATGTATCCCGTACTTCTCCGCTTCGGCAGTTTCGAGATCACCAGCTTCGGGCTGATGATGTTCATCGCCTTCGTCGTGGGCGGATGGATCCTGACGAAGAACTACCGCCACTACGGGCTGTCCGAGGACCTCGCCTCGTCGATCCTGATGGGGGCGGCGGTCGGCGGCATCGTCGGAGCGAAGATCTACTACGCCATCCTCTTTCACGACTGGCACCTGCTGTTCACGCGCGCGGGGCTGGTGTGGTACGGCGGCCTGATCGGCGGCGTGCTGGCCTGCTCGTGGGTGATCTGGCACAACCGCGTCGACTACCTGCTGGCCGCGGACGCCACGGCGCCGTCGCTGGCCATCGGCTACGCCATCGGACGGATCGGCTGTTTTCTGGTCGGCGACGACTACGGCCGGCCGACGACTTCCTGGGTCGGCATCGCGTTCCCGAACGGTTCGCCGCCGACGACCGCCGAGAGCCTCCGCGAGTTCGGCGTGCACGTGAGCCCCACCATTCCCCCCGACCAGGTGCTGCGCGTCTGGCCGACGCAGCTGTTCGAGTCGGCATCGATGTTTCTGATCTTCGGGATCCTCTTCTGGTCGAGCCGCCGCCCCCATCCGAAGGGCCGCACGTTCGGCCTCTTCCTCATCCTCGCCGGCATCGAGCGTTTCCTCATCGAGATCGTCCGCGCGAAGGACGACCGGTTTCTGGGACCGTTCACGATCGCGCAGCTGATCAGCGTGGTGTCGGTGGCGGTAGGCATCTGGCTGGTCGCCCGCGGCGCCGGTGCCGAGCGAAGCGAACGATCTTCCGTCCAGCCGCGGATGTCGTGATTCGCAGCCACCAGGATTGAAGGCATGGCCAGATTGACCTTTCTCACCGCCGGAGAATCCCACGGGCCGCAGCTCACGATCATCGTGACCGGCATGCCGGCCGGCGTGCGTCTCGACCGCGAGCGCATCGACGCCGATCTGGCGCGGCGCCAGCACGGCTACGGCCGCGGCGGGCGGATGAAGATCGAGCACGACGAGGCGGAGATCACCGCCGGAATCCGCGGCGGCGAGACGCTCGGCTCTCCGATCGCCGTCACCATCCGCAACCGCGACTTCGAGAACTGGCGCGGGGCCATGGACCCGTGGACCCTCGACCCGGCCGAGGTGGAGAAGCGCCGCGTGCACGCCCCGAGGCCGGGGCACGTCGACCTCGCCGGCGGGATGAAGTACGGCCGGCGCGATCTGCGCGATGTGCTCGAGCGCGCCTCCGCGCGCGAGACCGCCTCGCGCGTCGCCGCCGGCGCGATCGCCAAAGCACTGCTTCGCGCTTTCGCCATCGACATCCGCTCCGGCGTCGTCTCCCTCGGCAGCGCGGGAGATCCGGAATACGCGCCGAGCTGGGAGGAGCTGTCGGCCGTCGACGACTCGTCGCCGCTGCGTGCCGTCAACCGCGAACACGAAGCGGCGATGATGCAGGCCGTCGACGCGGCGCGCGAGGCGGGCGAGACCCTCGGCGGCACGATCGTCGTCGCCGCGCACGGCGTCCCCCTCGGCCTCGGCTCCTACGTGCAGTGGAACGAGAAGCTCG
>DATFUW010000519.1:0-2227 GCA_035260605.1 Thermoanaerobaculia bacterium
CGCCGCCCGACCGACACGCTCGTTTCCGCGGTCGGCTTCGTCTCCATCCTGGGGCTGGTCATCGGGGTCATGGCCCTGGTGATCTCCATGGCCCTGATGACCGGATACCGCGGCGATCTGCAGCAGAAGCTCCTCGCCGGAAACGCAGAGATCTTCGTCTACTCGGTGGGCGGACCGATTGCCGACACGCATCGCGTGCTACAGACCGTGCGCACGACGTCCGGGGTCGCCGAGGCCTCACCGGTGCTCTTTCAGGAATCGCTGGTGACGACCGAGAAGATCACCACCGGTACCGAGGTGATGGTCAAGGGCGTGCAGCCGTCGCGCGCGAAGACCTCGCCGATGCTGGCGAAGGTCCTCGGCGGGCGGACGTCGTTCGACACGCCGGAGGGGGAAGCCGGCGTGGCGGTCGGGAAGTACCTCGCCACCCGGCTCGGGGTACGCGTCGGCTCGTCGGTCAGCATCACCGTCCCGACGGAGAACGCCGGGAGCCTGATGCCGCGAAGCGCATCGTTCGTCGTCACGAACGTCTTCGCCACGGGCTTCTACGAGTACGACGCGCGGTGGCTGTTCATCGACCTGCGCGACGCCGAGCGGCTCTTCAACGCTCCCGGATCGGCAAACCTGATCGAAGTGAAGCTCGCGCCCGGGGCCTCGCTCGACGCGGTCACGCGGTCGATCGAGGCCCGCACCGAGCACCGCTACGCGGTCAACGACTGGCGGGACATGAACAAGCAGCTCTTCTCCATGCTGAAGATCCAGCAGCTCGTGCTCTTCATCGTCATCGGATTGATCGTGTTCGTCTCGACGTTCAACATCGTTTCCACGCTCATCATGACGGTGCACGAGAAGCGGAAGGAGATCGGGATCCTGGCGTCGATGGGAGCGGAGCCGTGGACGATCCGCCGCATCTTCATCTGGTACGGCTCGATGGTCGGATTCTTCGGGATCGTCACCGGCGTGGTCCTCGGCGTGGTGATCTGCTGGCTCATCACGCGCTTCCACCTCCTTTCCTTCCCGCCGGACATCGCCGAGGTGTATTTCGTTTCCTCGATTCCGTTCGTCACGCGGCCGGTCGATCTGGCGGTGATCACCGGCTTCTCCATGCTCGTGTCGCTGCTGGCGACGATCGCCCCTTCGATGCGCGCGGCGAGGCTGAATCCGGTCGAGTCGCTGCGACACGAGTGAAGCGCATATACAATCCCCCGTCATGAAAGCGCTGACCTCGCTGCTCGCCGCACTCCTCTTCGCGCCGCTCTGCCTCGCCCAGACGCTTCCGAGCGAGACTCCCGAGAAATTCACGCCGGTGAAGACGAGCTTCGATTACGAACGCCGCGAAGTGATGATCCCGATGCGCGACGGCGTGAAGCTGCACACCGTCATCCTCGTGCCGAAGGGCGCGCACCAGGCACCGATCCTCCTGACGCGCACGCCGTACGACGCCGACGCGCTCACCAAACACGCGCAGAGCTCGCATCTCGGGCCCATCCTCGAGGGATACGACAATGCCACCGACGTGATCGTCGAGGGCGGTTACATCCGAGTCGTGCAGGACGTCCGCGGCAAGTACGGCTCCGAGGGCGTCTACGTGATGAACCGGCCGCTGCATGGGCCGCTCAATCCCACGCCGATCGACAACGCCACCGACACGTACGACACGATCGACTGGCTGGTGAAAAACGTCCCCGAGTCCAACGGCAGAGTCGGCATTCTGGGCATCTCCTACGATGGGTTCCTGCCCCTGATGGCCCTCATCCATCCACATCCCGCGCTCAAGGTCGCGGTGCCGATGAATCCGATGGTCGACGGCTGGATGGGGGACGACTGGTTCCACAACGGCGCGTTCCGCGAGATCAACCTGCCGTACATCTATGACCAGGAGGCGTCGCGCAAGAACGACGAAAAGTGGTGGAACGACGCCTACGACGATTATGAGACGTACCTGAAGGCCGGCTCCGCGGGCGAGCTCGCCCGTCAACGCGGCATGGACCAGCTCGGATTCTGGCGCAAGCTCGTCGAGCACCCGAGTTACGACGCCTTCTGGAGGGAGCAGGCGGTCGACAAGATCCTGGCGAAGGAGCCGCTGCAGGTCCCCACGATGCTCGTCGCCGGCCTGTGGGACCAGGAGGACATCTATGGCGCGCTCGCCGTCTATCGGGCGATCGAGCCGAAGGATACGCGCAACGACATGGTCTACCTGGCACTCGGCCCGTGGTACCACGGACAG
>DATFUW010000520.1:0-5989 GCA_035260605.1 Thermoanaerobaculia bacterium
CGACGCCGTCGCGGGCCTCGGCGAGCGCGGCGCAGTCGGCAGCGCCGGCCCGCGCTATTTCGGATTCGTGATCGGCGGATCGCTGCCGGTGGCCCTCGCCGCCGACTGGCTGAGCAGCGCCTGGGACCAGAACGCGGGGACGTTCGTCACGGCGCCCGCGGTCTCGGTCATGGAGGAGGTGGCGCGCGAGTGGCTGCTCGAGCTGTTCGATCTGCCGCGCAGCGCGAGCCTGGGATTCGTGACCGGATGCCAGATGGCGAACTTCACGGCGCTCGCCGCGGCGCGCGATGCCATGCTCCGCCGCGTGGCATGGAACGTCGAGGAGGACGGGCTCAATGGCGCGCCGCCCGTGGACATCGTCGTGAGCGCGGAGGCGCACGTCACGATCCATTCCGCGTTGCGCATGCTCGGCTTCGGCACGCGCAAGCTGCGCATCGTGGAGAGCGACGCCCAGGGACGGATGCGGGCCGACGCGCTGCGGCGCGTGATGGCCGAGGTCCACGGCCCGGCGATCGTCTGCGCGCAGGCCGGCAACGTGAACAGCGGAGCGTTCGATCCGCTGCGCGAGATCGCGGAGATCGCGCACGCGGGCAATGCCTGGCTGCACGTCGACGGCGCGTTCGGTCTGTGGGGCCGTGCCAGCCGCGACCGGCGGCCGCTGCTCGATGGTGCGGAGCTCGCCGACTCCTGGGCCACCGACGCGCACAAGTGGCTCAACGTGCCGTACGACAACGGGATCGTGATCGTCCGGGACTCCGCCGCGCACCGGGCGTCGATGACCGTCACCGCCGCCTACCTGGAACAGACCGCGGGAGCGGAACGAGATCCGTTCGACTGGGTGCCCGAATTCTCCCGCCGTGCGCGCGGCATCACCGTCTACGCGGCGCTCCGGCACCTCGGCCGGCGCGGAGTGGAATCGCTGGTCGACCGCCTTTGCGCGCGCGCCCGGCAGTTCGCCGATCTGCTGCGGCGCGATTCGCGGGTAGCGATCCTCAACGAGGTGGTCCTGAACCAGGTCCTGGTCCGTTTCGGGAACGACGACGCTCTCACGCGCCGCGTCGTCACCGGCACGCAGCAGGAAGGAACGTGCTGGATGTCGGGAACGGCCTGGCACGACGTCGCGGCGATGCGCATCTCGGTGTCGAACTGGGCGACGAGCGAGGAGGACATCGAGCGGTCCGCGGCGGCGATCCTCGGGGTGCTCGACCGTGAGAGTTCCGCGGCCGGATGAAGAGACTCACGCCGCTTCTCGTGGCCGGTGTGTTCGGCGCGCTGCTGATCGCGGAGCGGCGGCGGCCGCTCCGCCGGCGGCGCGATTCGCAGCCGCTGCGCTTCGCGCACAATGCGGCCATGGCCGCGCTCACGGCGCTCGTCACCGCGCCGCTGCAGGCCGCGCTCGTGCGCCGCGCGCTTCGCCCGGGCGGCAGCGCGCGTCCGGGTCCACTGCCTTCCGCGGTGAAGATCCTGCTGCTCGATTACTCGCTGTGGTGGTGGCACCGGCTGAATCACGTCTGGGCGCCACTCTGGCGTTTCCATTCGGTCCATCACGCCGATCCCGATCTCGACGTCTCCACCGGCATGCGCTTTCATCTCGGCGAGATGCTTCCGGCCGCGCTCTTCCGTGCGGCTCAGGTCCGGCTTCTCGGCGTCGACCGGCGGACGCTGGAATGGTGGCAGCGGATGCTGCTCGTGTCGATCCTCTTCCATCACTCGAATCTGCGGCTGCCCGTAAGGCTCGAGCGGCAGCTCGTGCGGGTGCTCGTCACACCGCGCATGCACGGGATCCATCACTCAGACGTCGAGGAACAGGCGAACAGCAACTGGGCCTCGGTGTTCAGCGTGTGGGACTCGCTGCACGGTACATTCGTGTGGGACATTCCGCAGGAGACGATCAGGATCGGAGTGCCGCGGCCACGCATTCCTGCACCGCCAGCGCCAGATCTTCCACCACGTCCGTCCGCGGAATGACGTGGAGCTGCTCGCTGATCGTGCGGCGCGCGGGGACCTCTTCGGCGGAGGTCATGAGCACGACGTTCCCCAGATCGTCGCCGATCTCCTGGCGAAGCCAGGTGATCACGCCGAAGCCGCTGGAGCGCGGCACCTCGCTGTCGATGACGATCGCCGCATAGTCTGCGCAGCGCAACTTCTCGATCGCGTCCCAGCCGTCGGTTGCCACCTCGACCTGGAGCTGCAGCCGTTCGCCCGCTTTCTCCACCGCCCCGGCAATCGACGGATCATCTTCGACCACGAGCACCTTGTCCTCTCTCATGGCAGCGACTCTATGGGGAGCGCAGGAGCGAGGCAAGCTCAGGCGGGCTTCAGCGCCTTGGCCACGCGCGCGAGGAGGATGTTGTTCTTGATCGGCTTCCGGATGAAGTCGGTGGCCCCGACGTCGAATGCCTTAACCTCGACCTCCTCGCCGGGCAGACCGGAGACGAAGATGGCCGGGATGTCGAGGCCGTTCTCGCGGACGGCCTGCAGCAGGCTGTGTCCGTCGATGAAGGGGAGGTCGACATCGAGCAGCAGGAGGTCGACCTGCTCGCGTCCGATGAGCATCAGCGCTTCGGCGCCGTCCTTGGCCATCAGCACGGTGTAGCCGGCGCTCTTCAGCAGGGCGTTCGTCAGCTCGCGATTGAGCACGTTGTCTTCGACCACCAGGACGGTCTTGTGCTCCTCCTCGCCGGCCGCGGGGGCCTGGGCGCGCGTGCGGAGCTGCACGATCTCCTTGTGCAGGGCCTTCGTTTCGGCGTCCGGCTCGATGCGCAGCTCGCGCTTGAGGACTTTGGCGCACGTCTCGTATTGCTGCAGCGCGTTGACCAGGTCGCCGCTCTGCATGTAGAGCCGCATCAGCGCGCGGTGCACCGGCTCCTGCAGGATGTCGATGCGCAGCGAGCGCTGGCCGGTGACGATCGCCGCGTCGGTCGAGCCGCGCCGCGACTGCAGCTCGAGCAACTGCAGGTGCGCGCGGAGTGCCATGCGGTGAAGCCGGTCACGCTCGGCCATCACCCACTGGTCGAAACGCTCCTCGTTGATCTGAAAGCCGTCGAGGAAATCGCCGCGGTAGAGCTCCGACGCCTGTGCCAGCGCTTCCTCCGTCCCGGCGGCGACGAGCGTTTCGAACGAGGCGACGTCGCATTCGACGAGCGACTCGTCCAGTCCCAGGAGGTCGTTCTCCTCGACCAGCACCTTCTCCTCGGGCGAGAGCTGGCCCATCTCCTTCCGGAGAGTGGAGAGCGTCTGCCGGAGGCTCTGGCGAGCCTGGTCCGGCCCGGTGCTGCTCCAGAGCAGGGTGGCGATCTTCTCGCGCGAGACCCGTTGCGACGGCTTGACGCCGAGGTAGGCCAGCAGCGCCTGGGACTTCTTCGCGGAAACGGTGAAAAGCGCTCCCGATTCGGAGCGCATCTGGAGATCACCCAGAAGATCGATTCGCAGCAAGACCATCGGTCTGGAGCGATTATCTCTTAAGTGTCTCCGCGGGGGAACGGGGCCTCGCGGCGGTGCCTCAGGCGTGGAGCGACACGCGGTGGGGCCGGGCGAGGAACGGGGTGAGCTCGTCGAGGCGCGACGCCACGTCCTCTTCGCCGATCTCGATCAGCAGGCGGAGGTAGTTCGGCTCGAACATGAGCATCGACAGGAAGTCGGCCGAGTCGGTCTCGTAGCCTCCGAGCGCCCGAATGAACAGACGCATGCTGCGCGGAAGGAAGCGCTGGTAATCGGCCGCCAACCGGCCGAGGTCGCGCGACGGCCGGAGCACGAGAAGATCGATCGGCTTGAGGCCGTCGTGCTCCTCCGGCGGGAGCTTGCGGAGAATCTCGTTCATCCGCTCCATGCGGGTCACATCCTCGTCGATGGCATCGATGAAGACGGCGTTGACGAGCTGACTGAGGATCTGGGCCGCCGGAGGGTAGCCCTGCATCGAAGGGATGCTCGCTTCGGCCAGGGTCCGCTGATTGCCCGTGGACATCGCCAGGATGCGACCGGCTCCGAGGTGCACGGCCGGCGAGAGCGGTCCGGAGAGACGGATTCCCCCGTCCCCGTACCAGCGGTCGCCGATCCGCACGGCCGGAAAGACGAATGGGAGGGCGGCGGAGGCCAGCACGTGTTCGACCCCGATTTCCGTCTGCGCGCTGCGCTGGTTCGTTCCTTCGAATGGCTCGGCGTTTCGACCCTGCACCCAGCGGACGCTTTGTCCGGTGGAGTAGTCGAGTGTGATCAGGGCCACGGCCTTGAGCGTGCCGCGCCGCAGGTTCCTGCGGATGCCCTCGATCGGTGCACCGGGGACGGGGCAGTGCACGATGTTCCGCAGCAGCCGGGCCAGCGGAGAGGCGTCGAACATCCCGTGCGGCGTCCCCTTGCGGAGGTGGAACAGCCGCGCAAGCGGCGTGCGGAAGGGAACGAGCGCGGAGTAGTTGGCGGCGAAGACGTGGCGGCATTCGAGCGCGCACCACAAGTCGGTCAACTGCTCGATCTTGTCTGCCAGCGCCCCTTCCTTCGCTGCGAGGAAGATGGCGTTGATCGCACCGGCGGACACGCCGGTGATGATCTGGAACGCGACGTGCGGAAAGTGCCGCGCGAGCCCGCGGAGCAGGCCGACCTGGTACGCGGCGCGCGCCCCTCCTCCGGTGAGCATGACGGCGAGGTCGGGCCGCGGTTCCGAAGCCGCCGGTTGCAGGGGGATGAATTGCTGTACGCTCACTGAAATGTGCCATTTCAAAGGGGCTGCCAACGTTTGCGGCTCCCGCAAGGCCGGAGGGCGCGGATGAGGGTGGCGGTCGTCGGAGGGGGGATCAACGGCTCAGGAATCGCCTGGGAGCTGGCTCGCAAGGGGTACCGGGTCATCCTGTTCGAGCGCGGCCGTTGCGGCGCGCAGACCTCCTCGGCGACGACGAAGATGATTCACGGGGGCCTGCGCTACCTCGAGGGGCTGCATTTCGACCTGGTTCGCGAATCGCTCCGGGAGCGCGCCTGGCTGCTCGAACACCTCCCGGAGCTGGTCCGTCCGCTCGAGATCCTCCTACCGATCTACGACGACAGCCCCCGCAGCCGTTTCACGATCGGCGTGGGGCTGTTTCTCTACGACCTGCTCGCGGGACGCGCAAAGATCCACCATCACGTCTCGCGTTCCGCCGCAGAACTGACCGCGCTCGCGCCGCTCGTGGCCGCCGGTCTCCGGGGCGGATTCAGCTACTGGGACGCGCAGGTCGACGATGCCGCACTGGTGCGGACCGTCGTGGCCTCGGCCGTCCGCGACGGCGCGACCGTCCGCGAGCAGACGCCGGTGACCGCCCTCGTGCGCGACGGAACGCAGTGGATCGTGCGGACCGCCGCGGGCGACGAAACGCGCTTCGACGTGCTGATCAACGCCGCGGGCCCGTGGATGAACGAACTGCTGCAGGCGAACGGCATCCGTTCGCGATACCGGCTGTCACTGGTGCGCGGCTCGCACCTCGTGCTGCGAACGCGTGTCGCCGGAGTCGGCATGCTGCTGCAATCGGTCTCCGACCGGCGCGTCTTCTTCGTCCTGCCGTGGAAGGAGACGACGCTCGTGGGGACGACCGAGGTCGTGCAGGACGAGTCGCTCGACCACGTGCACGCCTCCGACGAGGAGGTGGAGTACCTCGTGGCGCGGTTCAACCGTTACATCCGCGAACCGATCTCGTGCGCCGACATCGCCTCCACGTTCGCCGGCGTGCGCCCGCTCGTCGGGCGGTCCTCGAACCCCAGCGCCATCGGCCGCGAGTACCGCATCCAGCGCCGTGGGAATCTGATCAATGTCTTCGGCGGGAAGATGACTACGTTCCTGTCGCTGGCGCGCAACGTAGGCATGCGCGTCGACAATTATTTCGGGCGGCCGCGCGAGGCGAAGGCGGCGGAATTCGAGAAGCCGGCGCTATCATGTTCGGCCGCCGGCACCTGACGCCCGAGGCGTGACATGACTTACTCCAGCATCAGCGACCTCGACGGCGAGCGGAAGCCGCGCAGGCTTCCG
>DATFUW010000521.1:0-2016 GCA_035260605.1 Thermoanaerobaculia bacterium
CGCCGACTTCCCGCGTTGGGCGGAGATAGTAGCCGCGACCGCTCACGTTCAGGAGCCGGCGCATCTCGCTGAACAGACCGGGACGCGGTTCCCAAAGCATGCGGTCGGCCAAGCGGCGCTTGACCTGCATCGCGTCCTCGCGCTGCAGCCACTGGTCGAGCCGGTCCAGCGTGCCGGCGGTCGTGCCGTTGATCGTGCGCGACGCGTGTACGTGCGCCGCGCCGAACAATCGAGCGGCCGCGCTGTGCTCCTCTGGTACCTGCGCGCGGCTCCGTTCTTCCGCCAGCGCCTGTCGCAAGTGCTCAGGCGAAAGCCCGACCTCCTGCGCCACTTCGATCAACTGATCTTCGTTGAGCACGCCCTCCACCGGATCGGCGTCGGCCGCCTGGAGCTCGGCCGCACGCGCCAATACCCGCTCCATCGCCGTGCGATCGAGCGGCTGTTGTCGCGCCGGCAGCCCGCTCTCATCGGTCATGCATCACTCAGCCGCCGCTCAGATCCGTGTTGAGCTGGTGCGTGAGCTCATCGGCGATGCTCTGCCGGAGGGGGAACGCTTTCTCGACCGCCGCCACCTCGGCGCCCGGCGTGTACGAGATGTGCGCCGCGTCCAGATAATGTCGCGCGTACCCGATCACCAACTCGGGCGCGATCTTCTGCAGTAGCTGCAGGCCGCCGCGCACCGCCGCGGCACTGGTGTATCGATCTGCCAGGCCTTCCTTCTTTTCGGCCGGCGTCGTGTTGTCGTTCACCGCTGCGTTGGATACCGGCGAGACGGCTTCGTGCGCCAGCACGTATATCGCATCGATGGCTTGGCTCACACTGTCCGGGAACGTCACCGTGATGGTGGGCCCGCGGCCCGGCTCCCCGAGTGTCCGGCCTTCACCATCGAGAGGCAAGGAGAGCAGAATCTCGCCGCGGGATTGCCCCGACTTCGCGAGGAACGTCCTGAACTTCGCGAAGTAGATCTGTCTCCACAGCGAATCGACCGCCGCGAAGATCGGTGCGCGATTCGCCTGCTGTGTCCTCCAGTAGTCGGCGTAGTACTTCGTGTTCTCGTCCTGCATCGCGGCGGTAAATCGCTTCAGCCACTGGCGCTCCGCCGGCGTCGAGTACGACGCCTGAATGATGCCGAACACAGCGCGCGAGTCCGGATCCATCATCTGTCGCACGTTCACGCGCTGTGTGTGCATCTCGTCGTCGACCGAATTCTTGAGGTACTGATCGATCGCCTTCTGCGTCGTCTCCCAGGTCCGAAAGTACAGGCCGAGGAATTGTCCGCCGATCAGCCGCGAGTCGGAGGCGAGCTGGCTCCGCAGCGAGTCTCGATCGGTATCGAGGCGCGTCGTGATGTTACCACGCTTCTTGAACGCTTCGATCGAATCGCGGTAGCCGGGCTTGAAATACGGAATGAGCGTCGTGTCTTTCTGCAGCATGGCGTAACCGTGCAACCACAGGTCGACCTGATAGCGCGTGCTGATCTTCCACGTCAGGTCGGGGCGGATGGCGAGCGGCTCCGCCGTCGACTGCGGATTGTTCCCGGACGACGCGCACGCTCCGGCCGCCAACGTCAGGAAGGAAAGCGCAGCCAAACGCGCAAGAGGCGACGCGGGAATTCGGCTCACGGTAGAGAGTCCAGTTCTGAGGTGACATGACGCGCCGTTGGAGCGCGCATCATACAAAGGCCTCGATGATCACAGCGATTCCCTGACCGCCGCCAATGCAGGCGGAGCCGAGTCCATAGCGTTTGCCGCTCGCCCGGAGGGCGTGGATCAGGTGCGCGGAGATGCGGGCACCCGACGCGGCCAACGGGTGGCTGATCGCGATGGCTCCGCCATGTACGTTGAATTTCTCGCGGGGTATCTGGAGCTCGCGCTCGACGGCGCAGACCTGCGGCGCGAAGGCTTCGTTCACTTCGATGAGGTCCATGTCATCGAGGGACATACCGGCCTTGCGTAAGGCAATGCGGGTGGCCGGGACGGGGCCGATCCCCATAATGGTAGGATCGACGCCCGCGAC
>DATFUW010000522.1:0-7944 GCA_035260605.1 Thermoanaerobaculia bacterium
GGCCTGGTGGAGAAGATCTCGAACCGGCGCGTCACCGGGCCGATGCGCGGTCACTTCGAAAAGGCCGGCATCCCGCCGCTGCGTACGCTCGCCGAGTTCGAGTATGACGGCGAAGCGAACGTCGGCGATAAGGTCCAGGTGGACATCTTCAAGCCCGGCGACGCGATCGACGTCGTCGGCCAGTCGAAGGGAAAAGGCTTCCAGGGCGTCGTCAAACGGCACCATTTCAGAGGCGGCCGCGCGACGCACGGCTCGATGTTCCATCGCGCGCCCGGATCGATCGGCGCTTCGGCCTTCCCCTCGCGTGTGATGAAGGGGATGCGCATGGGCGGGCGGATGGGTGGCGATCAGGTGACGGTCAAGAACCTGCGCGTGGCCAAGGTCGACGCGGAGAACAACCTGCTCTACATCCGCGGTGCGGTTCCGGGCGGACGCAACGGCCTCGTGGTCGTGCGCTTCTCGAAGAACGGGAAGCGAGGTCAATAGCCATGCCGAAACTCGACGTCAAGGACTGGAACAACAAGAAGGTCGGCTCGGTCGACCTGCCGGAAGAGATCTTCGACTATCCATACAAGGAGCACCTGATCCACGAAGCGGTGCGGAACCATCTGGCTTCCCTGCGCCAGGGAACGCACAAGGTGAAGAACCGTTCGGAAGTGAGCGGATCGGGGAAGAAACCGTTCCGCCAGAAGGGGACGGGACGCGCACGTCAGGGCGGCAACCGTCCGCCGATCCACCGCCACGGCGGCACGGTCTTCGGCCCGGTGCCCCGTGACTACTCCTACAAGATGAACGCCAAGGAGAAGAAGAACGCCCTGAAGTCGGCGCTCTCCCGGCGGGTCAAGGAAGGGAAGCTCGTGCTGCTCAGCGATCTGACGGTCGATGAGCCGAAGACCAAGGCCCTGGCGGAGAAGGTGACGAACATCGGGGTGGAAGGGAAGGCGCTGCTGGTGGAATCGTTCGAGAACACGAACCTGGCGCTGGCGGCGCGGAACAACCCGAAGCTGCTACTCGTCGATCCCCTCCATGTGAACGTCTACGACGTGGTCAACAGCCGGTACGTGGTCCTGAGTCAGGACGCGCTGCAGCGGCTGACGGAGGCTCTCCAGTCATGAACGCCAACGAGATCATCCGCCGTCCGCTGGTGACGGAGAAGAGCACGCTGATGCGCGAGGCCGGCGGCAACGTGATTGCCTTCGAGGTCGCGCCGCATGCCAACAAGATCGAAGTGAAGGCCGCAGTCGAGAAGCTGTTCAAGGTCAAAGTGGATGCCGTGCGGCTGTTCAACGTCCGCGGAAAAGTGAAACGCATGGGCCGCACCGCCGGGAAGCGCCGCGACTGGCGGAAGGCGTACGTGCGTCTGAAAAAGGGAGAGAAAGCTCCCGACTTCATCGAGGGAGTCTGATCCACCATGCCACTCAAGACATACAAACCGACGAGTTCGGGCATCCGGTTCCAGACGCATCTGTCGTTCAAGGACATCACGCGCACGGAGCCCGAGAAGAAACTCACGCGTGGCAAGCGCAAGAGCGGCGGCCGCAACAGCGGCGGACGCGTGACCTCGCGCTTCATCGGCGGCGGGCACAAGCAGCGCTACCGCCAGGTCGACTTCAAGCGGGACAAGCGTGGGATCCCGGCGACGGTGGCCTCCATTGAATACGACCCGAACCGCAGCGCACGCATCGCCCTGCTGCACTACCGTGACGGCGAGAAGCGCTACATCCTCGCGCCGAATGGGCTCGAAGTCGGCGCCACCGTGACCTCCGGCCCCGAGGCCGACATCCTCGTCGGCAACTCCCTGCCGCTGTCCGCCATCCCTCTCGGCACGATGGTGCACAACATCGAGCTGAAGGAGGGAAAGGGCGGGCAGATGGCGCGCTCCGCGGGAACGAGCGCGCAGCTCATGGCCCGCGAGGGCGACTGGGCCACCCTGCGCCTCCCCTCGGGCGAGATGCGCAAGGTGCACCTCCGCTGCTACGCGACCATCGGCCAGGTCGGCAACCTGGAGCACGAGAACGTGTCCATCGGCAAGGCGGGACGCAAGCGCCACATGGGGCGCAAGCCCCACAACCGCGGCGTGTCGATGAACCCGGTCGATCACCCGCTCGGCGGCGGTGAAGGGAAGACCTCCGGCGGCCGGCACCCGGTCAGCCCGTGGGGACAGCCGACGAAGGGATACAAGACGCGGAGAAACAAGCGGACGACGAAGTTCATCGTCAAGCGGAGAACGAAGTAAAACGATGCGCGATGGACGATGCGCGATGCAGTGCATCGTTTGCAGCGGAGATGACGAATGGCGAGATCACTGAAAAAAGGTCCTTTCGTGGACGAGCACCTGATGAAGAAGGTCGAGGCGATGAACCGCGAGCGTGAGAAGAAGGTCATCAGGACCTGGTCGCGCCGCTCGACGGTCACCCCGGAGATGGTGGGCCACACCCTGGCGGTGCACAACGGGCGGAAGTTCATCCCGGTGTACATCTCCGAGAACATGGTGGGCCACAAGCTGGGCGAGTTCGCGATCACGCGCACGTTCAAGGGTCACAGCGGCAAGAAGGTGGAGAAGACGGTCAAGCCGGCCGGCGCTCCGGGCGCTGCGGCCCCGGCCGCGGCTCCGGCGGCTGCGGCTCCAAAGGCGTAGGGAGATCGAGATGGAAGCCACGGCAACGCTGAAGTACCTCAAGGGATCGCCGCAGAAGATCCGCCTGGTGGCGGACCTCGTCCGCGGGAAGAAAGTGGACGAGGCCCTGAGCATCCTCCGCTTCACGAAGCGGACATGCGCGCGCGACCTGGAGAAAGTGCTCCGCTCGGCCATCTCCAACGCGGAGAACAGCGAAGCGAATGTGGACACCGACGAGCTCGTGGTGTCGAAGATCTACGTCAACGAGGGTCCGCGTGAGAAGCGGATTCAGCCCGCTCCGATGGGCCGCGCCTATCGCGTACAGAAGCGGAAGGCGCACGTGACGGTGCACGTGTCGGACGACGTGAAGGCGGTCAACGCGCGGAGTGAGGGAGCTCCGGCGTCCGCCGGGAGAACTCCGGCACCGGCCGGGAACGCCTCGGCAGCCGCGCCGCGACGAAGAGCGAAGGGACCGGCCAAGGCCGGTGCTGCAGCGAAATAACGGAGGCAAGCTTGGGTCAGAAGGTCAACCCGTACGGATTTCGGCTCGGATTCAACAAGACGTGGCACTCTCGCTGGTTCGCGGCGAAGAGCTATGCCGAGACGCTGCATCGTGATCTGAAGCTCCGCGACGATCTCAAGAAACGCCTGTCGCACGCCGGCGTCTCCGAGATCGACATCGAGCGGACGGCGAACAAGATGCGCATCAACATCTATACCTCCCGTCCGGGCATCATCATCGGGCGCAAGGGGGCGGAAGTAGACAAACTCCGTGACGAGCTGCAGAAGCTGGTCAACGGAGAGGTCTACATCAACATCCAGGAGATCCAGCGGCCGGAGCTCGACGCACAGCTCGTGTCGGAGAACATTGCCACGCAGCTCGAGCGCCGCATCGCGTTCCGCCGGGCGATGAAGAAGGCCATGGAAAGCGCCTTCCGCTTCGGAGCCAAGGGGATCAAAGTACGCGTGGCCGGACGGCTGAACGGCGCGGAGATCGCCCGCTCGGAGTGGTATCAGGACGGCCGGCTACCGCTGCACACGCTCAAGGCGGACATCGACTACGGCCAGGCCGTGGCCAGCACGACCTACGGCGTGATCGGCGTGAAGGTCTGGATCTTCAAGGGCGAGATGGCCAAGACGCGAAGCCGGAGGAGACCGCAGTAAGGACGAGGCGTCGGGGCTGACGCCTGGAGACACGACATCATGATGATGCCGAAGAAAGTGAAATTCAGAAAACAGCAGCGCGGCCGGCGCCGCGGGCTGGCGACGCGCGGGCAGAAGATCTCGTTCGGAGACTACGCCCTGCAGGCGCTCGAGCCGGGCTGGATCACGGCGCGGCAGATCGAGGCGGCGCGGATCGCCATGACCCGTCACGTCAAGCGCGGCGGCAAGATCTGGATCCGGATTTTTCCCGACAAACCGGTGACCAAGAAGCCGCTCGAGACGCGCATGGGAAAAGGCAAGGGAGCACCCGAGGAGTGGGTGGCGGTGATCAAGCCGGCGCGCATCCTCTATGAGATGGAAGGGGTGACGCGGGAGACGGCCGAACAGGCGTTCCGGCTGGCGGCGTCGAAGCTTCCCATCAAGACCCGTTTCGTCAGCCGGCAGATGCTGGAGGGAGGAGCGGAATGAAGTCGAAGAACGCGGGGCAACTGCGCGAGAAGACGGCCGACGAACTGCTGACCCGGGAGCGCGAGCTGAGCGAACAGCTCTTCAAGCTGCGCTTCCAGCGGGCTACGGGGAACGTCGAGAGCCCGGCCAAGATGCGGCAGGTCCGGCGGGAGATCGCCAGAATCAAGACGATCCTGAACGAAAAGGCGAGAGCGTAAGTCATGGCGGAAACGGAAAAGAAAGAGAACAAGCGCACCAAGGTCGGCGTGGTCGTCTCCAACAAGATGCAGAAGACGGTGGTCGTCGCCGTGGAGAATCTCGTCGAGCACGGGATGTACCGGAAGTACGTGAAGCGCACCAGCAAGTTCCTGGCGCACAGCGAGCAGAGCGATCTCAATGTGGGCGACCGCGTGGTGATCGAGGAGACGCGCCCGCTGTCCAAGCGGAAGCGCTGGAACGTGCGCGAGGTGGTGCAGAAGGCGAGCTAGCGGCAGTTGCCGCGTTGTCGGGTTGCCGCGTTGCCGGATCGTGCAACGTGGCAGCCGGGGAACCTGGCAACCGCGACGGGAGAACGGCAATGATCCAGATGCGAACAATTTTGAACGTCGCCGACAATACCGGCGCGAAGAAGATCGCGGCGATCAAGATGATCGGCGGGTCGACGGCCGGCCGCTACGCCGGCATCGGCGACGTGATCACCGCTTCGGTCAAGGAAGCCTCGCCCGACGGCACGGTCAAGAAGGGGGCCGTGGTCAAGGCGGTGATCGTCCGCACGGTCAAGGAGCACCGGCGCCGCGACGGCTCCTACATCAAGTTCGACGACAACGCCGCGGTGCTCATCAACGATCAGAACGAGCCGGTGGGGACGCGCGTCTTCGGCCCCGTCGCGCGCGAACTGCGCGAGCGGAAGTTCATGAAGATCATTTCGCTGGCGCCCGAGGTCATCTGAACCATGTACGCAGGAACGAGAAAGAAGAAGGAACTCCCGCCGCAGAAGACGCACGTCCGCAAGGGCGACACCGTCGTCGTGCTGGCGGGGAAGGACCGCGGGAAGCGCGCCAAGGTGCTGCGCGTGATCCCCTCCAAGGGAACGGCGGTGGTGGAGCGGGTCAACATGCTCAAGCGCCACACCCGCCCCAACCCGCAGAAGAACATTCAGGGCGGCATCCTGGAGCGCGAGGCGCCGATCCGGCTCTCCAACCTCCAGATCATCTGCCCGAGCTGCAATCAGCCGACCCGCACCGGATCGCACCGCACCACGGAAGGTTCGAACCGGTACTGCCGGAAGTGCGACACGGAGATGTAATTGGCGCCCGAAGCGCCGAAAGCGAATGAGACCATGGCAGCGAGACTCAAAGAGCGGTACACGAAAGAAGTACGGAAGAAGATCCAGGACGAGTTCGGGATCAGGAACGTCATGGCCGTGCCGAAGATCGACAAGATCGTTCTGAACATGGGCATCGGCGAGGCCATCCAGAACATGAAGGTCCTGGACAACGCGGCCGACGAGCTGGCGCAGATCACGGGACAGAAGCCGGTGATCACGCGGGCCCGGAAGTCGATCGCCAGCTTCAAGCTGCGCGCCGGTGTTCCCATCGGGACGATGGTCACGCTGCGCGGCGAGAAGATGTACGAGTTCCTCGACCGTCTGATCAACGTCGCTCTGCCGCGCGTGCGCGACTTCCGCGGCGTGCCGGCCAAGGCCTTCGACGGGCGCGGCAACTACACCATCGGCATCCGCGACCACTTCATCTTCCCGGAAATCGACGTGTCCAGGGTGGACAAGTCGAAGGGCATGAACATCACCATTGTCACCACGGCGAAGAACGACGAGCAGGCCCGCTTCCTTCTCAAGGAACTGGGGATGCCGTTCGGAACCCGATAGAAGGAACGTGCATGGCTAGAACGGCAATGATCGTCAAGGCGGAGCGGAAGGCGAAGTTCATGACTCGCAGAAAGAACCGCTGCAAGGTGTGCGGCCGCTCCCGCGCGTATCTCCGGAAGTTTCAACTCTGCCGGATTTGTTTTCGCCAGCTCTCGCTCGGCGGCTACATTCCCGGTGTGACCAAGGCAAGCTGGTAGGAGTCACAGAATGTCGATGACAGACCCCGTGGCAGACATGCTCACGAGAATCCGCAACGGGATTCAATCGCATCACGACCGGGTGGAGATCCCCGCGTCGAAACTCAAGGTGGAGATCGCCAGAATCCTCAAGAGCGAGGGCTTCATCCGCAACTACAGCCTGATCAACCGCGAGGAAGCGCATCAGGCGGTGCTGCGCGTCGATCTCAAATATGCGTCCGACGGCGAGCCGGTCATCCATGGCATCGAGCGTGTCTCCCGTCCCGGCCGCCGCGTCTATCGCAACAAGCAGGAGATTCCCCGCGTCCTCGGCGGACTCGGGCTGGCCATCGTCTCCACGTCCCACGGCGTGCTCTCCGGAGCGGATGCCGCGCGCACCGGAGTCGGCGGCGAGGTCCTCTGCCAGGTCTGGTAAGGAGAGAGCAACCATGTCCCGCATTGGAAGGAAACCGATTTCGCTGCCGAAAGGCGTGGAAGTCAAGAAGGACGACAGGAGCGTCACCGTGAAGGGCCCGAAAGGGACCCTCTCCACGGCGATCGTGCCCGGCATCGAGGTGAAGGTCGACAACAACGTCGTCTCCTTCGACCGCCGCGACGAGGAAGGGAAGACGCGCGCGGCGCACGGGCTGATGCGCGCCCTGGTGGCCAACAACGTCCTCGGCGTGACGCAGGGATTCAAGCGCGAGCTCGACATCGTCGGCGTCGGCTACCGCGCCGAAGTGCGAGGGAAGGAAGTCGTCTTCCAGCTGGGCTACTCCCATCCCATCCACTTCGCCGTTCCCAAGGGGATCGACATCGCCGTCGACGGCAAGACCGGACACATCACCGTGAGCGGCATCGACAAGCAGCAGGTCGGACAGACCGCGGCCGAGATCCGCGGCCTGCGCGAACCCGATCCCTACAAGGGAAAGGGGATCAAGTACAGCGACGAGATCATTCGCCGTAAGGCGGGGAAGGCCGCCGGGAAGTAGCAACACCGAGCACTGAGGGTTGAGCAGATGGATCGAGCAAGAGAACGACGAATCAGCCGGGACCGCGTTCGCGCGCGGATTCGCCGGAAGGTGAGCGGCACCTCGGAGTGCCCGCGCCTGGCGGTCAAGAAGAGCCTCAAGCACATCTACGTGCAGCTCATCGATGACGAGGCCGGCAAGACGATCGCCGCGGCCTCGAGCCGGGACAATGATTCCGCGTCCAAAGGGGTGAACGCAGCGGCGGCGAAAGCCGTCGGTGCCGTGATCGCCCGGAAGGCAAAGGACAAAGGGGTCACCCGCGTGGTTTTTGACCGCGGCGGCTACCAGTATCACGGCAACATCAAAGCGCTCGCGGATTCCGCGCGGGAAAACGGGTTGAAGTTCTAACGGAGAAAATGCATGCAGCGTCCAGGACAGGGTTTCCAGCGCGGTGACCGCCGCAGCGACGACAGATCCGAAAGCGGGATGATCGACAAGGTCGTCCACATCAACCGCGTGACGAAGGTCGTCAAGGGCGGAAAGAACTTCAGCTTCAGCGCGCTGGTGGTCGTCGGTGACGGGCACGGACGCGTCGGCTTCGGCTCCGGGAAGGCGAAGGAAGTTCCGGCGGCGATCAAGAAGGGAATCGAGATCGCCAAGAAGAACATGATCGCCATCTCCATG
>DATFUW010000523.1:0-3263 GCA_035260605.1 Thermoanaerobaculia bacterium
AAGCGCTGGCGCTCGCTTTCGGCCTGAACCGCATCATTGTCGAGGACGTCGATCTCTCGAACCCGGCGAGCACGCGCACGCTTAGCGGATACACGGCATCGCTCGGCAAAATGGCGGTGGTCGCCGAGGCGGGACACAACGGGACGGTGGAACCGCGGGACGTCAAGGTGCTCATCGACGGATGTCTGAACATCCTCGGTGTACGGCAGATGATCGAACGCACGCCGCGCGTCGCCGATCACCCGGTCTGGGTGGGCGGCGGAGCGCGCGTCCGCGCCGACGGGCCCGGCATGTGGTTTCCCGCCGTTCACGGCGGCGATACCGTCGCCGAAGGGATGGTTCTCGGACGGATCACCGACTACCTCGGACGGCCGGTCAAGGATGTCCGCGCGCCGACCGCCGGCATCGTCACGTTCATCCGTCCGGTGCCGTCGGTCTGGAAGGATGCGACGCTGGCCAACGTCGCGCCAGTCATCGCCGAGCCGAAGATGTAGAGCCGGCTCTCAGCCGGCTCGTTTTCCATGTCGGTTTTTTATGCCGGCTGAGAGCCGGCGCCACATGCCGGCTGAGAGCCGGCGCCACATGCCGGCTGAGAGCCGGCGCTACATGCCGGCTGAGAGCCGGCGCCACATGCCGGCTGAGAGCCGGCGCTACATGCCGGCTGAGAGCCGGCGCCACATGCCGGCTGAGAGCCGGCGCCACACGGCGGCCAACAGGGCAGTGCGGCGGTGCCGATCGCCTATCGGTTGTAGGTTCCGATGCGGTTGCCGGGGCTGATGTGATCGCCGGGCGTGATGTAGAGGACGAGCGACTCACCGGCAGCAAGCGGATCGGGGGCCGTCCAGACGCGGTCCCTCTCGCCGTGGAAGCGGAGGCGCAGCGAAGGGGCGGGGTCGATCTGCAGGCGGCGCGATTCACTGTTGGCGAGCTCGCCGACCGTGACCCGCGTGTCGCCGGCCTCGATGGTCACGCCGGTCAGCGTCGAGCCGGTCTGGTTGACGATGACCAGGGTGGCCGGAAGTGCAGTCATGCGCCAGGTGACGATCAGGACGCCGGCGAATCCGAGGACGATCGGCCAGAGGACTTTGCGGGGAATCACGCGGCGCCAGCATACTGCTGCGAGAGATCACCGCAACTTTCCGCGACTTCGGGCACAATGCCCGCGGCAATGCTGCCGGTCCGGCCCGAGATCGCTTCAGCCGATGCGCGCTTGTCGGATGACGCCCTGGCGATCATCCGCTTCGGCGTGCCGCGCGACACTTCGAGCCTCCCGATGCGGCAGCTCGGGCCGCTCCCCTCGATCGAGGTCTGGCGGTCGCCGCTTCCGGTCACTCGATGGAGCGCGGAGGGGGCGGCGTTCGCCTCGAACGGCGAGGTGCTCTTCGGAAGCGCGCGCGTTTGCGGATGCGAGATCGAGAGCGCGGCGGCGCGTGTCTACGAAACGCTGGTCACCGCCGCCCGCTCCTCCGGGCATCCGCATCTCCTTCGCGCATGGAATCACGTCGGATCGATCAATGCGTGCGAAGAGGGGTGGGAGCGCTACCGCCGTTTCTCGGTCGGGCGGCACGAGGCGCTGACGCGGCTGGGGATCACGCCGCAGCAGTTTCCGGCGGCGAGCGCCGTCGGCACACAGGGGAACGAGCTCGCGGTGACGCTGCTGACGTCGCGCGTCCCGGGTGTGCAGGTGGAGAATCCACGGCAGGTCCCGGCATACGAGTATCCGGCGCACTACGGTCCGCGAAGCCCGTCGTTTGCGCGGGCCACGGTCGCGCGATGGGACGCCGCAGGGATGATCTTCGTCGCCGGCACGTCGAGCGTCGTGGGGCACGCTTCGCTGCACGCGGACGACGTCGAGGCGCAGCTCGAAGAGACGCTGCGCAACCTGGAGACGATCATCGACGCCGCGGCCGCGCGCGCCGGGACCTCCGCGCGGCTCGACGGGATGACCGTGGCCAGGACCTACCTCCGCCGCGCGGCGGATTACGCCGCGGTCGCCGCGCGCCTGCAATCCGCGATGCCGCGGACGCAGCATCTCGTGCTGGAGTCCGACATCTGCCGCCGCGATCTGCTGATCGAGATCGAGGGAGTGGTGCCGCTCATTTGACCGCGTTGCGGATCTCCTGGAGATCGCTCGCCAGGATGGTCATCCCCGCGATGATCGGAATCCGCCCGTAGGCGGCGGCGGGCCGTACGAGTGCCGAGAGCGCGGGATCGAGCGCGTTGCGCATCTGCATGATCGTGGCGGCCGTGACCGGAGCGCCGCCCAGCGAGAGCGGCGAGAACGTCATCTGCGACAGCCCGGCGAGCGTCCGGAGCTGGTTGATACAGGTCCGAAGCTCGGTGAAGTGCACCGCCTTGATCGTGGTCCCCCCGCCGGTCAGCGTCGGATCGGTGAAGGTCGCCGGACACGTGGCGATCGCGGTCTCGACGGCCGGCGTGAACGTCACGCTCGCGGCACTCGTCAGGCTGGTCGCCTGATCGTACCCGCTGACCGTCTGAGAGAACATGTCGGTGCCGCGGTTCAGGCCGACGGTGGCCACATCCGCGAGGTGCGTATAGCCGTCGAGTCCCGACAGCGCGTTCCCCGACCCGTAGTCGAACTGGATGGAGCCGTCCGGCCGGATGGTCATGGCCACGTTCACCAGGTTCGCCGGTTGGGACCATTCGACGCACGCCCAGCGCACGGTGAACCGGTCGGTCCCCGAGTAGCGATACACGGCGTACGGCGACCGGCAGTCGAGGTCGGCGGAAAACGGGGCGATGAGTGGCGGCGATCCGGTGTTCCCGATGCCGCGTTCGCGGATGAACGACGCGTATCCGAACGACACCAGGCCGTTGTCGTTGACGTAGATCCTGGAGTAGTCGTGGCCGTAGTACGGGAACGTGAAGGCCAGATCGGCGTAGTAGGTCGTCTCGTCCCCCTGGAACATCAGCGTGGTCGCCGAGCTGGTGGTGAACGCAGACGGTGAAGTGGTGATCGTGTACGGCGCGTGCGCCGCGGCGGTGGCCGTCAGCGCCGGTGTGCCTGCGCCCGGATTTGTGTCGGTCGTCGTGGCAAAGATGGTATCGCCGGGGATCAGCTCCAGCGTCCCGTCATTCATCGTCACGGCGCCGCTCGATGACGGAATGCTGCCGGACCACTCGGGACCGTCGGCTCCGAGCGCCAGCACCTCGTGATCGCCGCTGCTGGTGGTCAGGGTGACGCTGCTGCTCGCCGCGTTGCTGTCGTCGACCAGCAGCCGGATCGTTTCTCCGGCAATGAA
>DATFUW010000524.1:0-5125 GCA_035260605.1 Thermoanaerobaculia bacterium
CGTCGCCTCGCCGCGATGGTCATCCGACGGCGGGCGGATCGCATTTCTGGCGCACGCCTCCAATGACAAGGACGCGAAGGAGCAGATCTGGGTCGTGTCGATGCGCGGCGGCGACGCGCAGCGGCTCACCGACGCGGACGAAGGCGTACAGCAGTTCGCCTGGAGTCCCGACGGATCGCAGATCGCGTTCGTGGCCGCGGACGCGCGGCAACCGTCCGAGGACAAGAACAACCGCTCGTTCGAGATCGTCGACGACGACTACCTCGTCCACGGTCCTTTGACGCCGTCGCATGTCTGGGTGATCGGGTCGAACGGCGGGCAGGCGCGGCGGGTGACCAGCGGCGCGTGGAGCCTGCCGATCGCCCACCCGCCCGGTCCGGCGCCGTCCCCGCTGTCGTGGTCGCCCGACGGGAAGACGATCGCGGTCACGAAACGCGACACTCCGCATGAGAAGACTCCGAACGTCTCGCGGATCGTGCTGGTCGACGTGGCCAGCGGCACGACGCGGCGCCTGACGACGCACGACCTCGACGAGACGCAGCCGGTGTTCTCGCCCGACGGATCGATGATCGCCTACTGGCATCCGCACGGCGGCATGCGGCAGAACCAGAACTCGATCTGGGTCGCGCCGGCGAGCGGCGGCAACGGGAAGGAAGTCACGGCCTCGATCGACCGGAACGTCTTCCGCTCGGTCTGGCTGCCGAAGGCGAAGATGTCGTTGCTCACCGGAGGGCACGACGGCACGGCGACCGCGTACTGGGTCGTCCCGGCCGACGGCGGTGCGGCACGCCGCCTCGACCTCGGCGGGGTCGAGCCGTTCTGGAGCTTCTGGATCGATGCATCGATCTCCAGGGACGGCGTGATGGCCTTTACCGGCTCGACGCCGGACCATCCGCGCGAGCTGTACGTGATGGACTCCATCGACGCCAAACCGCGGCGGCTCACCGACTTCAATCACGACATCGCGGCGCTGGAGCTCGGACGCGTCGAGGAGATCCGCTGGAAGAACGAAGGGTTCGACGAGGATGGAGTGCTCGTCTATCCGCCGGGTTTCGATCCGTCGAAGCGGTATCCGCTCGTCGTCTACATCCACGGAGGCCCGCGGGCTGCGACGACGACCGGCTTCGCGACCACTCCGCAGATGTTCGCGGCGCACGACTGGATCGTCTTCGAGCCGAACTACCGCGGCAGCGACAACCTCGGCAACCGCTATGTGCTGGCCATTGCCAACGACTCCGGCGCCGGGCCGGGACGCGACGTCATGGCGGGCATCGAGGCAGTGAAGCGGCGCGGGTTCATCGATCCGGACCGCATCGCCGTCGGCGGCTGGTCGTACGGCGGATACATGACGTCGTGGATGATCGGGCACTTCCCGATCTTCAAGGCCGCGGTCTCCGGCGCCGCGGTCAACAACCTCGTCGATCAGTACGTCCTCGGCGACGGCGGGCTGTACCGCCGGATGACCTGGGGTTCGCCGTACAGCGGTGCCGCGGCGTTGAAGCAGTACGTCGAGCAGTCGCCGATCACCTACGCGAAGAACGTGAAGACGCCGACGCTGATCCTCTCGGACACCGGCGACGTGCGCGTACCGATCACGCAGTCGTTCGAGATGTACCGCGCGCTTTCGGACAACGGCGTGCCCGTGCGGTTCGTGGCCTATCCGGTGAGCGGGCATTTTCCGTCGGACCCGGTGCATCAGGCCGACGTGGCCCGGCGCTACATCGACTGGTTCGCGCAGTACCTGAAGTGATGAAGGAGGTGCTGCCGGGCCGCTGCCGCTTCAGTAGCTCACGTCGTACGTGTACGTGAACCCCAGCCGCTGGCCCTTCTGCACGATGGGATAGAACTTGGCCTGCTGCAGCGCGGCGGAGTTGGCCTCGGCGAGTTTCTTCGATCCGGTGGTGTTCTTGACCGTCGAGAGCCCGATCACGTCGCCGTCGGTGTTCACCTTCGCCTGGATGACGATCTCGCCGTGCGCGCGTGCGTCGGGAATGGCCACCGGCGTGGTGAGGAAGCGCGGCGAGGGAGTCTTCAGGATCGGTTCGACGACGTCCGCGCCGATCAGATCGGCGGTGTGCACCCAGCCGCTTCCGTCGACCGTGCGCACCTCGGCCCAGTCGCCGTCGCGCAGAAAGATCGACACCGTCTCGGTGTACCCGTAGGTGGTGATCACCGGAGCGCCGTCGCTGGGAAGGGCGTAGATGTTCATGTTCGGAACACCGACGTACCGGATCTCCGTCGCCATGCGCGGTGCATCGGCGGCGGGCCTGGCGGGCGGGCGGCTCCCGCACGCGATCACGAGGAGAGCGAGGACCATCATCATCTGTTTCATGGCGTTGGCTCCGTGGGCAACGTAGCGCCGTGGAGCACTCGGCGCTCGTTTGCCGGTCACCGGTCCGCGTGACGCCCGGGCTCAGTAGTCGACGCGGTAGAAGTACTGGAACGGCTTCCGCTCGCCGCGGATGATGATGGGATAGAACTTCGCGCGCTGCAGCGCGGCGGCATTCTCTGCCGCGAGCGCGTCCGAGCCGGTGGTGTTGGAGATGAGCTGCGTGGAGGTGACGACGCCGTCGGTGTTCACGTCCGCGCGGATGTAGATCGTCCCGTGCGTTCCCGGCGAGGAGATCGGCGATGGCGGATGCTCGAACTTGGGGTTGGGGTTGTCCCTGCTGGAAGCGCCCTCGTCGGCGCCGACCAGATCGCTCTGATGCACCCATCCGTCTCCGAGGGCGGTGCGCACCTCGGCCCAGTCGCCCTGCTTCGACATCACCGGCACGCTCTCGCTGTGCTCGAATTTCGTGATCACCGGCGCGTTGTCGTCCGGGCGCGAATGCACCGGAGCATTCTCCCCGCCGACGTACAGGATGGCCATCGGCTGGCGCATGTCGGTCGTGTCGGGCGCGGGTTGCGAACAGGCGGCGGACAGCAGCAGGGTCACGAGCAGTGCGGATCTCATCCGAAAACGTCCCTCCTGAGGAAGAGCGCATAGGCGACGACGAGTGCCGCGGCGGCCCAGACGGCAAGCAAGGTCAGATCGAAGGCCATGGTCATGTCCGGATACGGCGGCGGCGAGCCGCTGTAATAATCGGCGAGCGGCAGTGCGCTGACGAACAGATACTTTCCGGCGGTCCAGTCGGGGCTGATGCGCGTCAGGATCGTCCCGCCGATCAGCGCAGCGAGCATCGTGCCGATGGCCGCCGCACTCGATCGGAACAGGACCGAGAGCATCAGGGCGATCGAGGCCACGGCGATCAGCGCGTACCACTCCAGCCCGTAGGCGATCAGCGTGTCCTTCCACAGCGGGAGCTGGCGGACGGCCTCGATGTGGAACGCGCCGCGGGAGAAGTCGAATCCGGTGAAGGTCGGCGCCGTCCATCCGCGGCGCGGCAGCGCGAGCGCGGAGATCCCATACGCCATCAGCGCGCCGCACAGCAGCGTGAGCGTGGCGAAGATCCAGAGCGTGGCCAATTTCGAGCTCAGGACCTTCCACCGGCGCACCGGACGCGTCAGCAGCAACTTGTCGGTCCCCTCGGCGTGCTCCGCGGAGACGATGTCGCTGCCGAGGATGGCGATGAGCAACGGCAGCAGCAGGAAGCCGGCCACGTTCGCGAAATTGCGGACGAAGAGTGGCGTGGTCGGGCGGTTGGGCTCGATGTCGTGATCGAGATAGAACTGCAGCCGGTTGATCTCCGCCCGTACCGACTGCGACCAGTTCTGATTGATGCGCCCGCGGCGCAGCATGTTCTCGCCGCGCGCGATCCGCTCCTGAACGTCCGCGCGCCAGTTCCGCTGCGCGCGGAACGCGAGCTGGCGATATTGCGAATACGTCACGACCGCCAGAATGGCGAACAGAATTCCGATCACCACCGCGAACCGCCGGCGGCGGAGGATCTTGAGCGTTTCGTTGTGGATGAGATTCAGCATGGTTCGTTCGCTCTAATCCACGGTTTCCCCTCCCGTGGCCTGGAGGAACATCTCCTCGAGCGTATCGACGCGGCGCGAAGCGTGGAAGAGCGGGACGCCGGCGGCGGCGAAGGCGGCGACGAGCGGAGGAGCATCGTTCTCGTCGATGGAGATCCAGAGACGATCGGTGTCGGCGCGCACGGTGAGCCCGCGCTCACGAGCGATCTCCGCCGCGCGCGCGACGTCGCCAACGCGAAACTCCATCTCCCGGCGGCTGGAGATCAGATCGCGGACCGGCCCTTCGCGCAGGATGGTGCCGTGATGGATGATGGCCACGCGGTCGCACATCAGCTCGATCTCGGCGAGGAGATGGCTGGAGACGAAGACCGACATGCCGCGCTCGCGCGCCAGACGCCGCAGCAGCTCGCGGATCTCGCGGATGCCGGCAGGATCGAGCCCGTTTGCCGGCTCGTCGAGGATCAGCACGCGCGGATCTCCCAGCAGCGCCTGCGCGATCCCCAGCCGCTGGCGCATGCCGAGCGAGTAGGTGCCGACGCGCTGGTCGAGCCGGTGCGCCAGGGAGACCAGCGCGGCCACTCGATCGATCTCCGAGGTTTTCACGCCGAGCATGCGCGCGAAATGCTCGAGGTTCTCGCGGCCCGTCAGGAATCGATAGAGGTCGGGGTTCTCGACGATGCAGCCGACGTTGCGCATGGCCTTCTCGAAATCGCGCCGGAGGTCGACTCCACAGATGGTGACCGATCCCGCAGTCGGCCGGATCAGCCCCACCAGCATGCGGATGGTGGTCGTCTTGCCCGCACCGTTGGGCCCGAGGAAGCCGAAGACCTCTCCCGGATCGAGAGAAAACGAAACGGCATCGACAATGGTGCGGCGGCCGATGATTTTCGTTAGATTATCGGCGACGAGAGCAGTCGGGGATGACACGCAGGATCCTCTATTGGTACGTTCCACTCGGCGCGGCGTTGATCGCGGCGGTGGTCTTCGCCCGCGGATTCTACTCGTTCGCCCATGGCGACACCGGCACGCCGGTGAACCTGCCGCCGCCGCGCGCGTCGGTCACCGCGCCGCCGGAGGGAACGATCGCTCCGATGATCGTCGGCGATTCGCTGGCCCGCGGGACCGGCGATGAGGCCGGCCTGGGAATCGGGGGCCGTCTCGTCGAGGACCTCCGCGCCCGGCACGTCCCCACGCGCGACCTCGT
>DATFUW010000525.1:0-4449 GCA_035260605.1 Thermoanaerobaculia bacterium
CTACATGCCGGCTGAGAGCCGGCACTACATGCCGGCTGAGAGCCGGCACTACATGCCGGCTGAGAGCCGGCGTACATGCCGGCGCTACAGTTTTGCGAGGGACTCCAGGGGGGCGCCGATCAAGCGGAACACCGTCCAGTCGTCCATCGGCAGGGCGCCGAGGCTCTTGTAGAACTCGATGGCCGGGGAGTTCCAGTCGAGCACCGCCCACTCGAGGCGCCCGCAGCCGCGTTCCTGCGCCAGGCGTGCGAGGTGCGCGAGCAGCGCCTTGCCGTAGCCGCGGCCGCGCATGTCCGGTTTGACGAAGAGGTCCTCGAGATAGATGCCGGGACGGCCGAGGAAGGTCGAATAGTTGTGGAAGAAGAGCGCGAAGCCGATCGGGTTGCCGTCGAGCTCGGCGAAGACGACCTCGGCGAAGCGCGGATTGCCGAACAGCGTCCGGCGCAGCCCCTCCTCGGTAGCCACGACCTTGTGCTCGAGCTTCTCGTAGCGGGCCAGATCGCGGATGAACTGCAGGATCATCGGGACATCGGCATCGCCGGCCTGCCGGATCGCGACTTTGGGCATCGCGTGAGATCATAACGCGCCGTGCGCAAATGGATGTGCGTTGCGCTGCTGATGTTGTGCGCCACAGCGGCGTCGGCGGCGGAGCGCCGTTTCACGGTGCACGTGACGCCGGAGATGATCCGGCACAGCCGGCTGCTCGATACTCTCTACTTCGTCGATTTCGTCTACGCGATCGCCGTGTTGTTCCTGATCCTGCAGACGCGCATTTCCAGGAAGCTGCGCGCCGCGGCGGCGCGCGTTTTTCGCGGTCCGTTCTGGATGTCGATGCTGGTGTTCGTGCTGCTGACGGCCGTGGCGGCGATCTTCGAGTATCCGCTGACGTTCTATCAGGGTTTTGTCGTGCCGCATCAGTTTGGACTCACGCACCAGACGTTCGGATCGTGGATGGGAGATTTCGGCAAGGGGCTCGGCGTCGACGCGGCCCTCGGCGCGCCGGTCGCCGCGCTGGCGCTGTACGGGATCCGCCGCTTTCGCCGCTGGTGGGTCGTGCTGTGGATTGGATCGATCCCGCTGATCATCCTCGGCGTGGTCATCACTCCGCTGATCATCGATCCGCTGTTCAACAAGTTCGAGCCGCTGCAGGACCCGGTGCTGCGCCGCGACCTGCTCGCCGAGGCGGCGCGCGCGGGGATCCGCGGAAGCCGCGTCTACCAGGTGAACAAGTCGAAGCAGACGACGACGATGAACGCCTACATGACCGGCATCGGCCCGTCGAAGCGGATCGTCATCTGGGACACGCTGCTGCAGAAGATGGATCACGACGAAGTCCTCGCCGTGATGGGGCACGAGATGGGGCACTACGTGCTCGATCACCTGTGGAAGGGGATGGCGTTCGGCATCGTCGTGGCGCTCGCGGTCTTCTACTTCGGGCAGATGCTGTACGAACGCGGGCTCGCACGGTGGGGGGCGCGCTGGGGGGTCGCGGATCGGGCCGATCCCGCTGCACTGCCGTGGCTTCTCCTGGTCGCCACGGTGATCGGCTTCCTGCTTTCACCGGTGACGAACGGCTTCTCACGGATGATCGAGCACGACGCCGACCGCTTCGGCCTGGATCTGACGCACTTGAACGGGGCGATGGCCAGCTCGTTCGTCAAGTTTGCGGAGGACTCGAAGGTCGATCCCGATCCCCCGCGCTTCATCGAGTGGTGGCGTTACACGCATCCGTCGACGCAGCGGAGGATCGACTTCGCGCTGCGATACCATCCGTGGACCGCCGCGTCACACTCGTCGCGCGGTGTCGCGCAGGCGCTCCACCAGCAGCTCGCAGAGGGCCACGGAGAACTTGGCCAGCAATTGCGGCTCGAACGCCAGAGCCTCGGAGAGCGTCGTCTTTTCCCACGCGCGGACGACGGCGTTTTCCTCGCCGGCCTTCACCGAGACGGTGCGCGGCGAGTCGTCGATGAATGACACTTCGCCGAGGACGTCTCCCGGCCCGACCGTCGCCAGGACGTTCCTGCCGGAGACGATGTCCATGTGTCCTTCCTCGACGGCGTAGAGCGTCGACTCGCGTTCGCCGGCGCGGATCAGGGTGTTGCCGGCGCGCACCGTCTTCACTTCGCCGATCTTCTCGATTCGCCGCCGCTCGTCATCGGTGAAGTAGCGGAAGAGCGGATGGTCGCTGTGCTGAGGGAAGAGCTTGTTCATCGTTCCTCGTTCATCGTTCCCAGGTCAGATGCCACTCGCAGTGCGGCCCTCCTGTGGCGTAACACTGCGTCTGTTCGATCTGGACGTTCCTGGCCCCGGTCATCCCGGCCATCCGTTCGATCCAGCCGGTCACGCGGCTGCATCCCGCGACTTCGGAGGGGAAGTCGAACAGGGCGATGGTCGCGCTGCGCTCGCTCTGCTCCAGCACCTGCATCCGCCCGCAGCTGTAGATGGCGCTCCACATCTGTGAGGCCTTCCCCAGCAGCGCGGGAGGCGTGAGCACGAGCGCGAAGAAGCGGTAGATGCCGCGCACGGCCTCGGCGGCCGCCTCATGGCCGGCGCGGCGTGCGAACTGCTCGAGCGGCTCGCCTTTGATCCGCGCAGCCTCCACGGTGAGGCGGTTGAGGGCGGTGACCGGGATCGTCTCCGTCGGCAGAATGGGCCCGCGCATGCGCCCGCCGAGCTCCGGGACCGTGTCGTACAGCGTATTGCGCTGCGAAACGTCGAGCTCGGCTTCGCAGAACTTCTGCATGGCGCGCACAGGCGAGCCCTTGACGGTGATCGTATCGTCGACGGTCATGCGATTTTGGGCCGAGTCGCGCCGAGTATAATCCGATCCCTCGCCGGAGGTCGTCATGCAACAAGCGTCGTCGGCGGCGCAGGAAGCGAGCGCCGCCATCACTGCCGCGGAACAAAGCAACGAGCCCAAGACCGGTCCCAAGGACCGGCTCGAAGAGCTCTGCGTCAACACCATCCGATTCCTCGCCGTCGATGCGGTGGAGAAGGCGAACTCCGGACATCCCGGTTCACCGATGGGAATGGCGGACATGGCCTTCGTGCTCTGGACCGAGTTCCTGCGCCACGATCCGAAAGCGCCGCGGTGGCAGGACCGCGACCGCTTCGTCCTCTCCGCCGGCCATGCCTCGATGCTGCTGTACTCCCTGCTCCATCTCACCGGCTACGCCGACATGACGCTCGATGAGCTCGAGCACTTCCGGCAGTGGGGCTCGCGCACGGCCGGACATCCGGAGTACGGCCACGCCGCGGGGATCGAGGACACCACCGGGCCGCTGGGGCAGGGATTCGCGAACGCAGTGGGCATGGGCATCGCCTCGAAGATGATGGCGGCGCGCTTCAACGGCGAAGCGGGGTTCGTTCCGGTCGGCAACACCATCTACTGCATCTGTTCCGACGGGGATCTGATGGAAGGGATCAGCTCCGAGGCGGCGTCGGTCGCCGGGCAGCTGGGTCTCGGAAATCTCATCTATCTGTACGACGACAATGACATCTCGCTCGACGGCGAGACGCGCCTGTCATTTTCCGAAGACGTGAAGAAGCGCTTCGAAGCGGTGCACTGGCACGTGCAGTCGATCGACGGACACGATCGGGCGGCGGTTCGCAAGGCGATCCGCAAGGCGCAGAAGGTCACCGACAAGCCGTCGCTGATCATGGCCCACACGGTGATCGGATGGGGAAGCCCGAAGTTTCACGGCACTTCGCGCGCACACGGCGAGCCGCTCGGGGCGGACGAGGTCAAGGCCACGAAGGCGGCGCTCGGATGGCCACAGGAGCCGACGTTCTACATCCCGGACGAGGTCCGGGCGGAGTTCATGCGCAGAACGAAGAAGCTCGCTCGCGCGCACAAGCAGTGGGGCCAGGGGATGGCCGAGTGGCGCGCGCGCAATCCGCAGCAGGCCGCGGAATGGGACCGTTACTGGGACCACACGCTGCCGGACGGCTACGAGATGCAGCTCGTCGAGGCGGCGAAGAGCGAGAAGCCAGCGGCAACGCGCGAGCTCTCCGGCCAGGTGATCCAGAAGCTGGCGGCCATCGCGCCATTCTTCCTCGGCGGCGCGGCCGATCTGTCGACATCGACGAAGACGAACATCAAGGATGGCGGCAACATCGTCCGGGCGAAGGAGACGCCGAACAGGCCTCCGTCGCTCGAAGTGTTCAAGGGAAGAAACCTCTACTTCGGCGTGCGCGAGCACTCGATGGGCGCCGAGGTCAACGGGATCACGCTCTACGGATCGTGGCGCGCGTTCGGATCGACGTTCCTGATCTTCTCGGACTACATGCGCCCGGCGATCCGGCTCGCGGCGCTGATGAACATCCCCTCGATCTTCGCCTACACGCACGACTCCGTCTTCCTCGGCGAGGACGGGCCGACGCACCAGTCGGTCGAGCAGCTCTTCTCGCTGCGGCTCATTCCCAACATGACCCTGTTCCGCCCGGCGG
>DATFUW010000526.1:0-7687 GCA_035260605.1 Thermoanaerobaculia bacterium
TCTCCCCATCGCAGCCGCGGTGGCGATCTCGGCGGCGCTTTCCATCCTGCCCCTCATCGCCGCGGAACGCCGCCTCGCGGCCTTGCGCGAAAGCCGATAGAATTCCGCCGTTCAGTGACCCAATGCCTGCCCGGAAGGAGACGCAATGACTGAGACGCCGCATGTACCGCCCCCCGCCCCACCCGGTGGTTCCTACACCCCGCCGCCGCCACCGCCGTCCGGAGGCGGATCCGCCAGCAGCGATCGCACGCTGATGCTGGTCCTCTCGTACCTCGGCATCTTCGCGCTCATCCCGCTGCTCTCGAAGAAGGACGATCCCGAGCTGCAGTGGCACGCCAAGAACGGTCTGGCGCTGACCATCGCCTGGATCATCTGCTGGGCCATCTTCTTCGTGATCGGGATTTTCCTGCGAGGCGTGCTCGCCGCGGTCGGCTGCGGCTTCGCAGTCCTGGAATGCGTTCTCGCCGTGGGCTTCATCGTGATCGACATCATCGCCATGGTCAAAGCCGTCGGCGGGCAGCGCTACCGCATCCCCGTCGTGACCGATTTCGCCGAGAAGATGTAGGAGATCCCGATGGACACTCCAGGCGGTTCGTACACGCCGCCACCGCCGCCATTTCCGCCGCCGCCCTCCGGAACGCCTCCGGCGGGCGGCGAGCTCGTCTATCCAACCGACCCGCCCAAGGAGCCGGTGCTGATGCTGGTGCTGAACCTGATCGTCGGCGGCTGCCTCGGCTACTTCCTCGTTGGGCAGAAGATGAAGGGGATCGTGGCGTTGATCGCCTGGGTGCTGGGCTGGGCGTCGTGCGGGATCGTCTCCGCAATCGTGGCCATCACCGCGGCCATCGACGTCTACCTGCAATCGCTGCAGCTCCAGGCCGGACATCCCGTCGCGCAGTGGACCTTCTTCAACGACCACAAGTAACGCGCAAGACGGGGTCAGGTCTTGAATTTGTGATTCTCTACGAGGGGGAGATTGTCATTCCTACCATTTGTAGAAAATCACAAATTCAAGACCTGACCCCGTCTTACTCACCACATCATGCCGAGCTGAAGTTTGGCGGCGTCGGACATCATCGAGCGGTCCCAGACCGGATCGAAGACGACCTCGACTTCGGCGCTCTTCACGCCGGGAAGGGCCTCGATCTTCGATCTGACGTCATGTGCCAGCACCGGCCCCATGCCGCAGCCGGGCGCAGTGAGCGTCATCTTGATCCTGACGTTGTTGCCGCCTTCGTCGACCGGCGTGACTTCGCACAGGTAGACGAGTCCGAGGTCGACGATGTTGACCGGGATCTCGGGGTCGTAGCAGGTCTTGAGCTGGTCCCAGACCCTCTCTTCGAGCTTCTCGGGGGTGGCGTCCTCGGGTGCGGGGGCTTCCGGGACGTCGACTGGCGTCTTGCCGATCGCCTCCACTTCCCGGCCGGAGATGCGGATCATCAGACCGCGGTCGGTGATGAGCGTGTAGGAGCCGCCGAGCGACTGCGTGATCGTGGCACGCGCGCCGTCAGGGACGAGCACCCGTTCGCCGCTGGGGATCATGACGGCCTCGGCGTTCCGGCTGAAAGTCACTTCTTCGCGCGTCATCATTCCGTGGTCACCACTTCTTCCTCGCCCTGAAGGGCATTGTGCAGCGTGTGCCAGGCCAGCGTCGCGCATTTCACGCGCGCGGGAAACTCCGACACTCCTGAGAACGCGGCGAGGCGTCCCAATTCTGCCTCGTTGAGTCCGGCCGGCTCGCCGGTCACGAGCCGGTGGAAGGTCTCGAACATCCGCTCAGCCTCGGCGATGTGCTTCCCTTTCACGCTCGTGGTCATCACCGAGGCCGACGATTTCGAGATGGCGCAACCGTTCCCGGTGAAGCCGACGTCCTTGATCACATCACCGTCCATTTCCAGGAAGACGGTGTAGTGGTCGCCGCAGAGCGGATTGTAGCCATCAACGCGCTTCGTGGCATTCGGAAGCTCGCGGAAGTTGCGCGGGTTCCGATTGTGATCGAGGATCACCTGCTGATACAGCTCGCGCAAATCATCCATCAACGAAAGACCTCGATCGTCCTGTGCAAACCGGCGACCAGGGCTTCGGCTTCCTCGCGGGTGTTGTAGAGCCCGAACGATGCGCGCCCGGTCGCCGGAACGTTGAAGCGCATCATCAGCGGCTGCGCGCAGTGATGTCCGGTCCGAATGGCGATGCCCTGCTGATCGAGCACCGTGCCGATGTCGTGCGGATGGACGCCGTCGAGCGTGAACGAGATGACGCTCGCCTTCTCGGCGGCATTGCCGATGATGCGAAGGCCGGGGATTTCCTTCAGAAGCGCCGTGGCGTACCGCAGCAAATCGTGCTCGTGCGCGGCCACGTTCGGAAGGCCGATGGCCTCGACGTACTCGAGCGCCGTGCCGAGTCCGATCGCGCCGGCGATGTTCGGCGTGCCCGCCTCGAACTTGTACGGCAACGCGTTGTAGGTCGTCTTCTCGAAGGTGACAGAGAGGATCATGTCGCCGCCGCCCTGGTACGGCGGCATCTCTTCGAGGACCTCGCGCTTTCCGTAGAGCACGCCGATGCCGGTGGGGCCGTAGACCTTGTGTCCCGAGAACGCGTAGAACTCGCAGTCGAGGTCCTGCACGTCGACGTTCAGATGGGGCACGCCCTGCGCGCCGTCGATCAGCACGACCGCGCCGGCGGCGTGCGCCATCGCGGTCATGCGCTTCACGGGATTGATCGTTCCCAACGCATTCGAGGCGTGCCCGAATGCGGCGATCTTCGTGCGCGGCCCCAGGAGGCGTGCGAATTCCTCGATCACGATCTCCCCGGCATCGTTGACCGGGACGACCCGCAGATGCGCGCCGGTCTCTTCGCACAGGAGCTGCCAGGGGACGATGTTCGAGTGGTGCTCGATGGCCGTGATCAGCACCTCATGGTCGCGCTTCACATGGCGCCGTCCCCACGATGCGGCGACCAGATTGATCCCCTCGGTCGTCCCGCGCGTGAAGACGATCTCCTTCTCGTCCCTTGCGTTGAGGAATCGCTTCACCGTCGTGCGCGAGGCCTCGTACGCCGCGGTGGCCACTTCGCTCAGCATGTGCACGCCGCGATGCACGTTCGAGTTCTCTTCGCTGTAGTAGCGGACGATACGGTCGATGACCGCCCGCGGCTTCTGCGTCGTCGCCGCGTTGTCGAGATACACCAGGCGTTTGCCGTGCACGTCGCGGCCGAGGATCGGAAAGTCGCCGCGGATGCGCTCGACGTCGTAAGCCGTGGCGGCGGCGGTCAGGGTGCTCATCGGATTCCTCCGGCCGGAGCGATGGCGGCGCGCAGGATCTCCTTCACCGGCTCGATCTTCATCCGCTCGACGATCTCGCTGGCGAAGGCGTAGACCAGCAGCTTGCGCGCCTCCTCTTCGCCGATGCCGCGCGCGCGGAGGTAGAACATCGCCTCGGCGTCGAGCTGGCCGATCGTCGAGCCGTGGTTGCACTTCACGTCGTCGTTATGGATCTCCAGCGTGGGCTTCGAATCAACAATCGCCGATTCCGACAGCAGGAGGTTCCGGTTCACCTGGCGCGAGTTCGTTTTCTGCGCGTCGGGGCGGACGATGATCAGTCCGTCAAAGATGCCGCGCGACTTTCCGTCGAGGATCCCCTTGTACAGTTCGAGGCTGTCGCAATGCGGCTTCACGTGATCGATCACCGTGTGATTGTCGATGTGCTGCCGGTCGCGAAGCAGGAAGAGTCCGTCGAGGGTCAGGCTCGCGCCCTCACCGGCGAGCGCCGCCTTGACCTCGCTCCGCACGAGCGCGCCGCCAATGGCGATGGTGTGCGCGGCGACCGTGGCGCTGCGCTCCTGATGGATCTGGACCGTGCCGACGTGGAATGCCTCGGTCGACTCGCGCTCGATGCGCGAGTAGTCCACCGCCGCTCCGTCGCCGGCGACGATCTCCGTGACCGAGTTCGTGAAGTAGTTCCCCTGCCCGACGTACGTCTCGACGACGTTGATCTCCGCGTTGCGGCCGGCGACGATCAGGTTCCGCGGGTGCGACCAGACGCCGTCTCCCTGGCCGATGAACAGCAGGTGGACGAATCCCTCCGGACGCGCGCCGTCGGCGACGGCAATCAGCGCGCCGTCCTGCGCGTGTGCCGTGTTGAGCGCGGTGAAGAAGTGCCGCTGGTAGTCGGCATAGCGCGCGTAGTGACGTTCGAACGCGGGATGCGAGGCCGCCTCGGCGATGGGAATGATGTCCACGCCGGACGCGCCGCCGGTGGCATCCGCGAGCCGGCCGTTGACGAAGACCAGTTCGGCGAATGCCCGTCCGCGAAACGAAGCCACGGCGAACGGTGAGCCGCCGAGCGGGACACGTCGATCCACTCCCGTGGCCCACTCGACGCGCTCGATCGGCGCGACGTTCGTGTACCGCCAGGCTTCCATCTCCGGAGTCGGCCAGCCGAGCTGGCGCGCACGCTGCGCCGCCTGCTCACGGACCGTTTCCAGATCGTGCTCCTGTACCGCCGCGCTCATCGGGCCGACGCGACCTCCTGCTCGATCCACTCGTAGCCCTTCTGCTCGAGCTCTTCGGCAAGTTCTTTCCGCCCCGATTTCACGATCCGTCCGTCGGCCAGCACGTGGACGTAGTCCGGAACGAGATACTTGAGCAGCCGCTGATAGTGCGTGATCACCAGCACGGAGTGCTTCTCGCTGCGCAGGTTGTTCACGCCGCCGGCGACGACGCGCAGAGCGTCGATGTCCAGCCCGGAGTCGGTCTCGTCGAGGATGGCCAGCTTCGGATCGAGCACCGCCATCTGAAAAATCTCGTTCCGCTTCTTCTCGCCGCCCGAGAACCCCTCGTTCACGCCGCGGTTCATGAACGACTCGTCGAGATCGACGAGCTTCATCTTCTGCCGCGCGAGCTCCAGGAACTCCATGGCGTCGAGCTCTTCCTCGCCGCGGTGCTTGCGGACGGCGTTCAGCGCGGCCTTGAGGAAGTAGGTGTTATTCACGCCGGGGATCTCGACGGGATATTGCATCGCCAGGAACACCCCCGCGCGGGCGCGGTCCTCGGGCGTCATGGCCAGCAGGTCTTTCCCCTCGTACGTGACGCTTCCGGCCGTGACTTCGTAGCGCGGCCGCCCGGCCAGCACGTTGGCCAGCGTCGACTTTCCGGAGCCGTTCGGCCCCATGATGGCGTGCACCTCGCCGGTGCCGATATGGAGGTTCAGGCCGTGGAGAATTTCTTTGCCGTCGATGCCGGCATGAAGGTTCTTGACGTCGAGCATCGGACTATCCCACCGCTCCTTCCAGCGAAACTCCGAGGAGCTTCTGCGCTTCGACCGCGAACTCCATCGGCAGCTCGCGGAAGACTTCGCGGCAGAAGCCGCTGACGATCATCGACACGGCGTCCTCGGCGGTGATCCCGCGCTGCTGGCAGTAGAAGAGCTGGTCCTCGCCGATCTTCGACGTCGAGGCCTCGTGCTCCATCACCGCGCTGGAATTGCGGACTTCGATGTAGGGAAAGGTGTGCGCGCCGCACTGGTCGCCGAGAAGCAGCGAATCGCACTGCGAGTAATTGCGTGCGTTCTCCGCCGTCTTCATGATCTTCACCTGTCCGCGGTAGGAGTTCTGCCCGTGGCCGGCGGAGATTCCCTTCGACACGATCGTCGACCGGGTGTTCTTCCCGATGTGGATCATCTTCGTCCCGGTATCAGCCTGCTGGTAGTTCGCGGTGACGGCCACCGAATAGAACTCGCCCACCGAGTTGTCGCCCTGCAGGATGCAGCTCGGATACTTCCAGGTGATTGCCGAACCGGTCTCCACCTGCGTCCAGGAGATCTTCGAGTTCGTGAACGCCTTGCCGCGCTTGGTCACGAAGTTGAAGATCCCTCCTTTGCCTTCCTTGTCGCCGGGATACCAGTTCTGCACGGTCGAGTACTTGATCTGCGCGTTGTCGAGCGCCACCAGCTCGACGACCGCGGCGTGGAGCTGGTTCTCGTCGCGCATCGGCGCGGTGCAGCCCTCGAGATAGCTGACGTAGGCCCCTTCGTCGGCCACGATCAGAGTCCGCTCGAACTGCCCCGTCCCCGCGGTGTTGATGCGGAAGTAGGTCGACAGCTCCATCGGACAGCGCACGCCCTTCGGGATGTAGCAGAACGAGCCGTCGCTGAAGACCGCGGAGTTGAGCGTGGCGAAGAAGTTGTCGGTGTACGGCACGACGCTGCCGAGGTATTTGCGGACGAGATCGGGATGCTTCTGCACGGCGTCGGAGAACGAGCAGAAGATGATTCCCAGCTTCGCCAGCTCGGCCTGGAACGTCGTGGCCACCGAGACGCTGTCGAACACCGCGTCGACCGCCACGCCGCTCAGCCGCTTCTGCTCCTCGAGCGAAATGCCCAGCTTCTCGAACGTCTTGCGCAGTTCGGGATCGACCTGGTCGAGCGAGTCGAGCTTCTTCTTCTTCTTCGGCGCCGAGTAGTAGCGGATGGCCTGGTAGTCGATCGTTTTGTAGTGCACGTTCGCCCACGACGGTTCCTTCATCGCGAACCAGTGCCGCAGCGCCTTGAGCCGCCATTCCAGCAGCCACTCCGGCTCGTTCTTCTTCGCCGAGATCAGTCGGACGATGTCCTCGTTCAGTCCGGGAGGTGCGACATCGGCTTCGATGTCCGAGGTGAAGCCGTACTTGTATTCCTGATTCGCAAGCTGTTCGATCGTAGAACTCATGAGACCCTCGCAAAACTCGCTTTGTCGATTGCCGGCCACGGCATGTCGCCGCGGGTCAGATCACCGAGGGTGATCTGATCGAACGCCCCCTTGATCGCACGGTTGATGCCGAACATGAACCGCCGCGACGGACACCCCGCGCGGATCGTGCAGATCGCGTGACCGTCTTCGTCGATCGTCTCGCACTCCACGAGGTCCCACGGTCCCTCGAGCAGATCGAGGATCTGCCCCAGCGTGAGCGTCTCGGGATCGGCGTCCAGCGAATATCCGCCCGCCGCGCCGCGATGCGACTGAATCATCCCGCCTTGCTGGAGCGATTTCAGCACCTTCGTCACCATCGGAACCGGCAGGTGATAGAACACCGCGATCTCGCGTGCCGACACGATCTCTCCCCGCTTGCGCGCGAGATAGATCGCCGCCAGCAGTCCGTAATCCGTCAATTTTGAAATCTTCAGCATCGGCGAGCGCGAAACTGTACCAGAGCGGTACGGTTTGATCAACACCTCCTCCCACTGGCACATTCCGTGCGATTTGTACAACTGATGACTCCGAAACAACTTGCCCTGCTGGCCTTGCTGGCCTTCGGATTGGCGTGCGGACGCAGCGGGAAGATGAACCGCAATCAGGACAACTACGACGTCGTCAACGAAGGGACGGCCACCGGCGTGACCTCGACCATCAACGCCCCGGGCGAGACCCCTCCGCCGCTGACCGCCACCAACGTCGACACGACCACCGCATTCACACTTCCGCAGATGGAGACCGCGACGACTGGGACCGTGCCGCCGGGCACGATCGCCGGAAGCCTTCCGACGACGACCGCTCCGATCTACAGCAACAACACGCCGCCGCCGCGGCCCCGTCCGCGTCCCGCTCCAACTCCGCAGCCCGTGACGCCAGAGCCGCAGCCGACGCAGCCGGCACCGCAGCCGCCGACCGATACCGCAACG
Organism: Thermoanaerobaculia bacterium; assembly: GCA_035260605.1. GTDB lineage: Bacteria > Acidobacteriota > Thermoanaerobaculia > Gp7-AA8 > Gp7-AA8 > Gp7-AA10. Next base: position 7,653 of record DATFUW010000526.1, read on the forward strand.
CCGCCTCCTCCGACCGACACTTCCGCGACGGCGAC
>DATFUW010000527.1:0-2381 GCA_035260605.1 Thermoanaerobaculia bacterium
CGCCGCCGATCGAGGGGCCCAGGATGCGCGAGGCGTTGACCATCGACGAGTTCAGGGCGATGGCGTTCGGCAGGTCTTCGCGGTCGGCGACCATCTCCACCACAAAGGCCTGCCGCGCCGGGGTGTCGAAGGAGTTGATCACTCCCTGCGCGAGCTGCAGGACGATGATCTCGGTGACGTTGATGATGCCGCGCAGCGCGAGGAAGGCCAGCGCCGCCGACTGCAGCGCGGACAGAATCTGGGTGATCACCAGGATGCGGTGACGGTCCCACCGGTCGACGAGCACTCCGGCGAAGGGGGCGAGCACGAGCAGCGGGACCTGGCTGCAGAAGCCGACGACGCCGAGCAGCAGCTCCGACCCGGTGAGCCGGTAGACGAGCCAGCTCGTGGCCACGCGTGTGATCCAGCTTCCCACGAGCGACACGCTCTGGCCGCCGAAGAAGAGGCGGTAGTTGCGGTGGCGCAGAGCGCGGACGATGCGTGAGCTGGCCATTTCGTTACCTGGCGCCCGTATTTTGCATACGATATCGATGTGTTCGGAGCGCGGGTCACCCTTTTCCGGCTCTTCGGGTTTGCCGTTCGGGCGGATCTGAGCTGGCTGATCGTGGTCGCGCTGGTCGTCGCCTCATTGGCGACCGGCGTCTTTCCACATATGGTGCCCGGTCTGTCCCCCGGACTCTACTGGACCATGGGAGCGGCGGGGACGGTGGTCTTTTTTCTGTGCATCGTGGCGCACGAGTTCGCGCACGCCATGGTGGCGCGCCGGTTTGGGATCCCGATGCGGGGCATCACGCTGTTCGTCTTCGGCGGCGTTGCGGAGATGGACGACGAGCCGCCGAACGCGCGCGCGGAGCTGTTGATGTCGGCCGCGGGGCCGGCGACAAGCGTGCTGCTGGGGATCCTGTTCTTCCTGGCATACGGCGCTGGGGCCGCGCTGCACGCCTCGCGCGTGGTCACCAGCGTGCTGCTCTACATCGCCGGCATCAACATCGTGCTGGCGGTCTTCAATCTCATCCCGGCATTTCCGCTCGACGGGGGACGCGTACTGCGGTCGATTCTCTGGTGGCGCACCGGAAACCTGCGCCGGGCGACGCACCGCGCGTCGCAGGCCGGATCGATCCTCGGATTTCTTCTGATCGTCGCCGGGATCTTCAGCGCCTTCACCGGAAACCTCATCACCGGAATCTGGTGGTTCCTGATCGGCATGTTCGTGCGCAACGCGGCGCTCGCCTCGTACCAGCAACTCGTGGTGCGGCAGACGCTCGAGGGAGAACCGGTCAGCCGCTTCATGAAGCCCGACCCGATCACCGTTCCGCGCTGGATCTCGATCGAGGAGCTCGTTCTGCAGTACGTCTACAAGTACCACTTCTCGCTCTATCCCGTGGTGGACGGTGATCGACTGACCGGCTGCGTCACGACGAAGAACATCCGTGACGTGCCGCGCGAGGAGTGGGAGCGACAGACCGTTGGCTCCATCGCCGAGCCGTGTTCTGAGACGACGACCATCGCTCCGCAGACGGAAGTCATCGATGCCCTCAAGCGGATGAGCCGCACGAAACAGTCGCGCCTCATCGTGGTGCAGGACGGCAAGCCGGTGGGAATTCTCACGCTCAAGGACCTGCTGCACTTCGTCTCCGTGAAGATGGAGCTCGACGAAGCGGCGTGACAGTTGCACCGAGCGCAAAGGTGGGCTTCCGCATCGTTGGGCCGCAGATTCTGGCCGCCGGCTGCATCGCGCTGTCGTGTCTCGCATGCCAGCGCTCGCACGAGCCGGCCCTCTCCGAGACGATCCAGACCGGGTCGGGACCGGCGGCCATCACCTCGCCGGCCGGCAGCGGAACCGCGGACGACGCCCTGCACCCGCTCTCGTCCAACGACGCGACGTTCATCCGCCATGCGCTCGAGGTGGGAATGGGCGAAGTGGAGCTCGCCACCGCCGTCCGCACGCACAGCCGCAATCCCGAGGTCCGCCAGTTGGCCAAGGACATCATCGATGACTTCAACCGCATCGACGCCGAACTGACCCGCCTGGCCTACGCGCAGTCGCTCTCGCTGCCGTCGAACGTCGCTTCGCGCTTCGAACAGGCCAAGGCCTCGCTCGCCTCGGACCCGATCGACCTCGACAGCCGGTACCTGGAGATGATCGCCAACGACTACCCCGACCTGATCCGCCGCTTTCAGACGGTGACCGACAGCGCCGCCGACGCCGACCTGCGCGCGGTCGCCGCTCCCGCCGGCCAGACGCTGCAGGGACACCTGCGCCGGGCGCAGACCATCGCCCGGATTCTGCACATGCCGTTATCCGTCGGGGTCCGGCAGTGACGTTGTCGGCTCCCGCCCCTCAACCGGATTGACGTAAAGGTGCCGCACCAGGAAGATCG
>DATFUW010000528.1:0-3089 GCA_035260605.1 Thermoanaerobaculia bacterium
CATGGAGACGAATTTCATGGCCAGGGTCAGCGGCTCGGCCTGCTCGCTGGAGAGCGTCTTCACCAGCGCGTGGTACGGAATGAGGCCGGTGAAGATCGCCGCGGCGCCGACGTAGATGACCGTGCAGATGATGAGGGAACCGATGATACCGATCGGCATGTCGCGCTTGGGATTGCGCGCTTCCTCTGCCGTGGTCGAAACCGCGTCGAATCCGATGTAGGCGAAGAAGACGATCGCCGCGCCGGTGATCACGCCATGCACCCCGTTCGGATTGAACGGATGCCAGTTGGCCGGCTTCACGAACTTCAGCGATACGAAGATGAAGAAGCCGAGAATCACCAGCTTGACGGCCACCATCCAGAAATTGAAGCGGGCCGACTCGCGGATCCCCCACACCAGGACCACGGTGATGGCGGCGACAATCGCGCCGGCCAGGATGTTGAAGACGATCGGAAAGCCGAAGAGGTGCGGCGCGTGCGCCACCAGATCAGGCATCTTCGCCGCCGCCGTGGTGTAGTCGATCTTCAGCCAGGGAGGTAACGAGAGCCCGAATCCCTCCAGCAGGGTGTTGAAGTAGTTGGCCCAGGAGATGGCCACCGCCACGTTGCCGATGGCGTACTCCAGGATCAGGTCCCAGCCGATGATCCAGGCGATGATCTCGCCGAGCGTGGCGTACGAATAGGTGTACGCGGACCCGGCCACCGGCACCATCGAGGCGAATTCGGCATAGCAGAGGGCGCTGAACCCGCAGACCACGGCGGTCAGCACGAACGAGAGCATCAGCGCCGGGCCCGCGCCGGGGCGCGAGGGATCGCCCGCCGCCGCAGTCCCGATGGTGGCGAAGATGCCCGCGCCGATGATGGCCCCGATGCCCAGGGCGATCAGGTTCGCCGGCCCCAGGGCCTTGCGGAGCTGATGCCCCTCCTCGTGCGTCTCGGCGATCATGTCGTCGAGCGACTTCGTTCGAAAGAGCTGGCGGATGACCGACATCCGGGAATGATATAAATTTCACTGCATGACAGCCATCGACATTTCCACGAAGTACCCCACGGTGCGGAACTACATCAGCGGCAGGTTCGTCGAGCAAGGCGGTGCGAAGCGCCTCGACGTCACCAATCCGGCCGACGGGACGGTGATCTCGCGCGTGCCGCTGTCGTCGGCGGCCGACATCGACCGCGCCGTCCAGGCGGCCCGCGCTGCGCTGCCCGGCTGGTCGGGGCTGCCGATCAAGGAGCGGGTGCAGGTCTTCTTCCGTTACAAGGCGCTGCTCGAGCAGCACATCGGTGAGCTGTCGGCGCTGGTCACCGAGGAGAACGGCAAGGTCGACGGCGAGGCGCGCGCCGAGGTGCTCAAGTCGGCGGAGCTGACCGAGTTTGCCTGCTCGCTGCCGCAGATCACGCCGGGCGAGGTCCTCGAGGTCAGCCGCGGCGTCGAGTGCCGCGTCGAGCGATTTCCCGTCGGCGTCGTGGCCTCGATCACCCCCTTCAACTTCCCCAACATGGTTCCCAACTGGACGATCCCCAACGCCCTGGCCCTCGGCAACTGCATGATCCTCAAACCGAGTGAGCAGGTCCCGCTTTCGGCGGGACGGATCGCCGAGCTGCTGCGTGAGGCCGGGCTGCCCGACGGCGTCTTCAACGTCGTCCATGGCGGGCAGGAGACCGTCGAGGCCATCTGCGATCACCCGGGAGTCGACGGCATCACCTTCGTCGGCTCGACCCGCGTGGCGAAGATCGTCTACCGGCGCGGCACCTCGAATCTGAAGCGCGTGCTCGCGTTAGGCGGAGCGAAGAATCACCTGATCGTCATGCCGGACGCCGAGCCGGAGATGACGTCGTCGAACGTCGTGGCCTCGATGTCCGGCTGCGCCGGCCAGCGCTGCATGGCGGCGTCGGTGATGATGGCCGTGGGGAAGAGCGATCACATCATCGAGAAGATGGTGTCGATCACCCGCAAACTGAAGATCGGCCCAGTGATCTCGCAAGGCGCCAAAGAGCGGATCGAGGGCTACATCACCGAGGCGGAAAAGGCGGGGGCCAAGGTGCTGGTCGACGGGCGCGGCCGCCCGGGGCCGGGCTTCTGGGTGGGACCGACGCTGATCGATCACGTCACCCCCGACATGCGCATCGCGCAGGAGGAAGTCTTCGGACCGGTCATGGTGATCATCCGCGCGAAGGACGCGGACGAGGCGCTGGCCGTGCAGCGGCGTTCGCATTATGGGAACGCGGCGTCGGTCTTCACGGAAAGCGGCGGCGTGGCGCGCTACGTGATGGAGAACGCGAGCGCCGGGATGGTGGGCGTGAACGTCGGCGTCCCGGTCCCGCGCGAGCCGTTCGGATTCGGCGGGTGGAACGAATCGAAATTCGGCGTCGGCGACATCACCGGCCGCGGCTCGGTCGAATTCTGGACGAAGTCCAAGAAGATGACCACCAAGTGGAACAAGGAATCCGGCACCAACTGGATGTCCTAACCCCGAAAAGGGGTCAGGTCTGTGATCCGTGATTTCCTACGAAATGTAGACAGGGACGCATCGACGGCGGCCCGAAAATCGGAATCACGGCCGATCTCGCGGTCGCAACGGCGCACGAGCGCGGAGACGTAACTCGAACTCAGGCGCAGATCCTCTGCAATCGCGGTCCCGGTCAGCAGCGCTTCGTTCCAACCGATCCAAGCAGCGACCATTCGCGACCTCCGTTCCAGTCCGGATCGAATCCGAACTTCGTCCACCGCAAAGTGCTCCGCCACGGCCGCGACGACCTCGGACATCGGCGCCGCGCCGACGGCTCTCTGCTCGAGCGGGAACTCTCTGCTGCGCGGCTTCAGGTCGATCCGGTCCTGGACCTCCGCGAACCAGGTCTTGCTTCCGAGATAGGAGTTGTGCGCAAACCGCTTCCAGCCCTCATTCTTCAGGCCGATCGCCGCTTCCACGAAGCTCTGATATCCGGCCCGGGCGTAGTGGCGATCGGGCCCGAAATGCACCAGCAGATCGTCGAATGCCAGCCACTGCGGCGCCGGCGACAGGCCCGCGGTCGCCCGATAACTCGTCCATCGGCAGTCCTCCGGACGTGCCACGAGGTTCGCGCGAACTG
>DATFUW010000529.1:0-11977 GCA_035260605.1 Thermoanaerobaculia bacterium
CAAGGGAGCGCTGAAGATCACGAATCCGCGGTCCTCTTTCTCGGCCCGCTCCTTGCGGAGATCGATGACTTCCGCTTCGGGCAGCGGGCGTGACTCGACGCGGTGCGCCATCCGCAACAAGGTGTACTTCCCGCGCTCGGCATTCTCACGGCTCTCCAGCGACGGCGTGGCTGAGCCGAGGACGACCGGAACACCGCAAAGCCGGGCGCGCACCACGGCGAGGTCGCGCGCGTTGTAGCGCGGCGTCTCGTCCTGCTTGTACGCACCGTCGCCCTCCTCGTCGACGATGATCACTCCGAGGCGCTGGAACGGCGTGAAGAGCGCGGACCGGGGCCCGATTGCCGCATCGACCTCGCCGCGGCGTGCTCGCCACCACTGGTCGTACCGCTCGCTCGGCGAAAGGCTGCTGTGAAGGATGGCAATGCGCTCGCCGAAGCGTTCCTTCAGCCGCGCGGCGAACACCGGCGTGAGCGAGATCTCCGGCACCAGCAGCAGCGCCTGCTCCCCGCGCCGCACCACCTCCCGCATCACCTCGATGTAGACCTCGGTCTTGCCGCTGCCCGTGACCCCTTCGAGCAGAAACGGCCGGAACGTGCCCAGCCCGGCGCGGACCGAATCGATGGCCTGCTGCTGCTCTGCGGAGTAGCGGATCTCGCCGGCGGACGCGGCGTCCAGGCCGCCGAGAAAAGCATCGAGCGTGTGGCGGCGCGGACGGCGTTCGATGCGCACCGTCCCGTTGCGGGCCAGCGTGGCGATCGTGGATGCGCCGATTCCCGCAGACTCCAGCGCACGCACCGACGCTTCGCCGCCGCGCGCCTGCAGCAGCTCGACCGCGGCGCGTTGTTTTGGGCCTTTCGCGCCGTCCGCGCCGGCGAGCAGCGCGAAACGGTCGTACCGCACGCCCACCGCGTCGCGGAGATCGTCGCGAACAGCAATCACGCCCGCGTCCCGGAGTCGCCGGATCATCGAGCGCGGGAATGCTTCGAGCGCCTCGCTCATGCGCAGGGGACGCTTGCGGAGCTCCTCGATCAGCGCGGCCCCATCCTCATTCTGCTCGCGCGGGCGACCGGCCGTCTCGCTCAGGACCAGCAACCGCCGCCCGCGCGCGGCCATGTTCGCCGGAAGTGAGACACGGAGCATTTCGCCGAGCGGAGCGAGGTAGTACGTCGCCGCCCACCGGCAAAGCTCGATGATCTCCGGCAGCAGCGCTGCCTCGTCCTCGTCCAGCACCGCGTGGATCGGCTTGAGCTTCCCAGTCGCCGGAGGGGCATCGCCCAGACCGACCACGAAGCCGGTGGTGCGCTTCGATCCGAACGGAACCTCCACGCGCGAGCCGAGGCGGACCTCGTCGCGCAGCTCCTCGGGGATGGCGTACGTGAACGTCCCGTGCACCGCCACCGGAACGGCGACTTCGGCGAATGCGGCGAGGCCGGGCATGGGGGTCCATGATGACCGATGAACGCCGAGGGATGAAGATGCGTTCGTCATGCATCACGCCTCACGCGACCGCGCTCCCATTCACCGCCCGATTCCCAGCTCGTCCATCACCTGCTTCATGTCGTTCCAGACGTCTTTCTTCGCCGCCGGGTTGCGGAGCAGATACGCCGGGTGGTAGGTCGGCATCACTTTCACGCCGTTGTACTCGAGCCACTGGCCGCGTGCGGCGGTGATGGAATACGTCCGCTCCAGAAGGCTCTGGAGCGCGAACCGGCCGAGAGTCACGATCACTTTCGGCGCGATGAGCTCCACCTGGCGGCGAATGTACGGCCGGCAGGCGTCGAGTTCGTCGGGTTCCGGATTACGGTTCTCCGGCGGCCGGCACTTGATGACGTTGGCGATGTAGACATCGTCGCGCGTCCGTTTCATGGCCTTGATGATGTCGGTGAGCAACTGCCCCGCGCGGCCGACGAAGGGCTCGCCCTGCAGGTCTTCGTCACGCCCCGGTGCTTCGCCGATGAACATCAGATCGGCCCGCGGATTGCCCACGCCGTAGACCACGTGCGTGCGCGTCTTCGCCAGCCGGCATTGCTCGCACGCGATGGCGACGCGCTGCAGCGCACCGAGAAGATCCTGATCCGGATCGGGATCCGGATCGGCGCTCGGCTGCGGCCTTGCCGGCACATCGCCGATGTCGAGATGTGTGTAACCGAGCTCTCTGAGGAATTCGAGTTCGGCGCGCAGAGAGGTCATGGTTGTCGAACAGGGCGGCGGAGCATCATCGCAGCCGCTCGACGATCAGATCGAGAATCCTGTTTGCCACGGCGAACTTCGACGATTTCTCCACTTTGACGGTCTGCCCGTTGCGGTCGATCACCAGGACTTCGTTCTGGTCGGAATCGAATCCGATCGACGGGTCGGCGACGTCATTGGCAACGATGAGGTCGGCGTTCTTCCGCATCAGCTTGTCGCGCGCGTGCGCCTCCAGCGCTTCCGTCTCGGCGGCGAAAGCCACGACGAAGGGGCGCGGCTGCGCCGCGGCGATTTCCTCGAGGATGTCGGGCGTCCGGCGGAACGTGAGCGTCAGCTCGTTGCCGTTTTCCTTCCTGATCTTCTGCGGAGCCACGGCGATCGGCGCATAGTCGGCCACCGCGGCGGCCTTGATCACCACATGGGAGCGCGGGAGTGCGGCGAGCACGGCCTCGCGCATCTCGCTCGCCGTGGTGATCGGCACGACCGAGACGCCGGGAGGCGCGGGAAGCGCCGTCGGCCCGGCGACGAGCGTCACCGCAGCACCGCGGCGGCGCGCCGCGTCGGCCAGGGCGTATCCCATCTTTCCCGAGGAGCGATTGGAGAGGAAGCGGACGGGATCGATCGGCTCGCGCGTCGGCCCCGCGGTCACCAGGACCGAACGCCCCTCCAGATCCCGCGCGCGGAAGGAAAGCCGGACGCGTTCGACGATCACCGGCGGATCGGGCATCCGTCCTGCTCCTTCATCGCCGCAGGCCAGCAGCCCCGCGTCCGGCTCCATGATCATCACTCCGCGCGCGCGCAGTGCCGCCAGGTTCTGCTGCACGGTTGGATGCAGCAGCATGAACGTGTTCATCGCCGGAGCGATGAGGATCGCCTGGCGATGCGCGACCGCATAGGTCGAGAGCGCGTCGTCGGCGATGCCGACCGCCAGCTTGGCGATCACGTTCGCGGTCGCCGGCGCGATCAACAGCAGCTCCGCCCAGCGCGCCAGTTCGATGTGATCGACCCCGCCCTTGTCCGGGTCGCCCCACTGCTCGACGATCACGCCGTGGCCCGAGACCGTGGCCAGCGAGAGAGGCGAGACGAAGCGCGAGCCGTTCGGCGTCAGGATGACGCGGACGTCTGCGCCGGCGTCGCGAAGGCGGCGCACCAGCTCCGGAGACTTGTACGCGGCGATGCCGCCGGTGACGCCGAGAACGATCTGCATCCGGGTCCCCGGGTTGCGTGGTTGCCGGGTTGCCGGCAACGCGGCAACTACTCCTCCTGCGCTTCCAGCGCCGTCGTTTCTTCCTCGAACGGCGTGAGCTGCCACTTCACCTGCTTCTTGTCGATCTCGTCCATGGCGATCCGCGTGGCCTTGGCATGCTTGGACCTGGCCTTCGGCTGCGATCCCTGGATGATCTGCTCCGCCCGCTTCGAGATCAGCAACACGTAGCGGAACTTGCTGTCAATGCCTTCCGGCAGTCCTTCCATTCTGTTCTTCCTCTCTGAGTCGCTCGGCCATCCGGTGGATGGCCTCGAGCGCAGTCTTGGTCTGCAGCTTCCTGGAGATGATCGTCGCCTTCAGGCATTCCGCGGCGACCTCGAGGTCGTCGTTGATGATTACATAGTTGTAGAACTCTTTGCCGGCGTCGATCTCGTCGATCGCCTTCCGCAGCCGCGTCTCGATCTCGTCTTCGGAGTTCAGGCCGCGGTCGCGCAGCCGCTGCTCCAGAATGTCGAGCGACGGCGGAAAGATGAAGACGTTCAATGATCGTTCGTGAAGCTCCCGGTCCTGGGCGATTTGCCGTGCCCCCTGGTAGTCGATGTCCAGGATGACGTCTTCGCCGTGCTGGAGTCGCGTCAGGACTTCCTTCCGCGAAGTCCCGTACCGTTGTTCGTGAACGAAGGCGTGCTCGATAAATTCCCCCCGCTGCACCATTCCCTGGAACCACTCCGCGGTCACGAAGTGGTAGCTCCTGCCTTCCGCCTCGCCCATGCGAGGCTTCCGCGTGGTGTGCGAAACCGAGAAGTAGAGGTCCAGACCGATCGGTTTGAGCTGGCTGCGGACGCGCTCGATCAGCGTCGTCTTGCCCGCTCCGGAGGGGCCCGAGACGATGAACAAGGTGCCGTCAGCGTGGAAGTTACTCGACATTCTGCCCCTGTTCGCGGATCCGCTCGACCTCGGTCTTCAATTCTACAACGAGGGTGCGAAGCGACGCCGAGCGCGACTTCGACCCCATCGTGTTGATCTCGCGCAACATCTCCTGCGACAGGAAGTCGATCTTCTTTCCCGCCGCCTCGCGCGATCCGATCGCCTTCTCCATCTCCTCCACATGGTGGGCCAGCCGCGTCAGCTCCTCGGCGACGTCGCCCTTTTCCACCATCAGGACCGTCTCCTGGGCGATCCGCTCTTCGCTGACGTCCACTCCCGCCGCCGTAGCGATCTCCTGCACCCGCTGGCGATAGCCGGCCAGCAGGTCCTGACGGATCTCGTTGCGCCGCTCTGCCAGCCTCTGCTGCAGCGCGCGGATCGTGCCGAGCCGCTCCCCGATGTCCCTCTGCAGCGACTCCCCTTCCCGCGCCCGCATGCTGCGCATCTGTCCGAAGGCCTCCCGCACCAGGCGCATGAGGGCCTCCCGCTCCTCCTCGGTGAGATCGGATTCCACCGGTTCCACACTGAGTAGATCAGGGACGCGCAGCAGGTCCCCTCCGGAAAACGAGCTGCCGAGGCCCAGCTCGTCGGCGATGGCGCGCAGCTGGGGAACGATGATGTTCGCGATCTGCGTGTTGATGCGCACGTTGTACTCGGGCTGCGAGGTCCGCTGGACGCGCACCGAGACATCGAGCTTTCCTCGGGTGAAGATCTCCCCCGCCGCCGCCCGGACCAGCGCCTCCATTTCCCAGAAGAACTCGGGCAGCCGGACGCTGGTCTCGAGAAAACGGTGATTGACGCTCTTGGCTGTCACCGCGGCGTGATACCGGGCGGAGAGTGCGGCGGATGCGCGGCCGAAGCCGGTCATGGAGAGGATCATGGATTCAATGATGAACGATGAGCGGGTTCATCGCGCCTCGCCCCAGAGAGTTTCGAACTCCTCCTCCGCCCGTTCCGCTACCGCGTTCATGGCCCGTTCGACGCGCACCCTCGCGTGTTCCGTCTCTTCGTCCCGCTCGACGGCGATCGGATCGCCGTAGAGAAAGATGGCCCGGGAAAACGGAAGCGGAATCACCATGCGGTCCCAGGAGTGCAGAAGCTTTTTTTTTTGGCGGCGAAGGCCACCGGTACGATCGGCAGCCCGGTGGCCTTCGCGGCGTAGATGAGGCCTTCCTTGACCTCGCGGCGCGGGCCTTTCGGCCCGTCGGGGGTGAACGCCAGGTTCGTCCCGGCCCGTGCATCGCGGATCATCTGCCGCAGCGCGGCGGTGGCCCCGCGGGTCGTCGATCCCCGCGCCACGCGAACGTCGTAGAAGCGGAAGGTGCTGGCGATCAGCTCGCCGTCGCGGCTGCGCGAGACCAGCACCTCCACGGGACGGCGGTAGCGCGCATGCAGCATCAGCAGCAGATGCTCGTGCCAGAAGGCCATGATGAACTGCGGCAGGCTCTCGATGTTCGCGGCCGCGACGTGGCGGACGCGCAGCGTGGCATGCAGCACGCGGATGAACGCCGCGCCGGCGAACGGGAGGAGGCGCTTCATGCGATGGCCCCCGCGGCCTGCCGGTCGGCGAACTGCAGATCGTGCAGATGGCGGTAGAGGCCGCGGCGCGCCAGCAGCTCCTCGTGCCGCCCGATCTCGGCGATCGCCCCTTGGTCGAGCACCACGATCTTGTCGGCGCTGCGCACCGTCGACAGGCGGTGGGCGATGACCAGCGTCGTCCTCCCGCGCATCAGGTTGCTCAGTGCCTGCTGCACCAGGCGCTCCGATTCGGTATCGAGCGCGGAGGTGGCCTCGTCCAGGACGAGAATCGGGGGATTCTTGAAAAGCGCCCGGGCGATCGCCAGCCGCTGCCGCTGCCCGCCCGAGAGCAAGAACCCCGATTCGCCGACGAGCGTGTCGTACCCTTGCGGCATCGCGGTGATGAAGTCGTGCGCGTTCGCCGCTTTCGCCGCTTCGATCACCCGCGCCTCGTCGGCGTCGCTGCGGCCGTAGGCGATGTTGTTCCGTACCGACTCATTGAAGAGCACGACCTCCTGGGTGACGAACCCCGTGAGCGAGCGGAGCGACTGCAGCGTCACATCGCGGACGTCGCGGCCACCGATGGTGATGCGTCCGAGGTCCACGTCGTAGAAGCGCGGCAGGAGGTTAACGAACGTCGTCTTGCCGGCGCCGCTGCTTCCGACCAGGGCCACGATCTCGCCCGGAGCGATCTCCAAGCTCACGTTCCGCAGCACCGGCTCTTTTTCGTAAGCGAACGTCACGCTCTCGTACCGGATCCCGCCCTCCACGCCCGTCAGCACTTCCGCCCCCGGCTTCTCCCGCACCTCGTTGTCGATGTCCAGCATCCGGAAGACTCGCTCCGCCGCGGACAGCGCGGTGTTCACCGAGAGATTGACCTTGTTCAGCTTCTTGATCGGCTGGTACATCGCCGCCACCGCGGCGATGAAGCTGATGAACTGCCCGATGGTCAGCGTCCCGGCCGCGATCCTGCGGTGCGCGTAGAGGAACAGCGCCAGGATCCCGGCGCCGGCGATCAGCTCCATGATCGGCGAGGTCAGCGCCTGGATTTTCTGGGCCTTCAGGTTCGAGGCGAGGTGCCGCCGCGTTGCCTCGCGGAACCGTCCGATCTCGAACTTCTCCATCGTGAAGGCCTTGACGATGCGCACTCCGCGGATCGTCTCCTCCAGCACCGTCGCCAGATCGGCCATCCGTTCCTGCGAGCGGTGTGTCGTACGACGCAGCCGCAGGCCGAAGTGCACCACCGGGAAGACCAGCGCCGGCGCGACGAGCAGACTGATCAGCGCAAGCTCGGTGTTCGAGAGGAAGACGTAGAGCAGCAGCCCGGCGAGCGTGATCGATTCCTGGAACAGATCGCCCATCCGCGTGGAGACCGCCGCCTGGATGGCATCGGCATCCGACACGAGCCGGCTCACCATCTCGCCCGTGGATCGTTCCGAGAAGAAGCGGTGGCTCTGATGAATGATCCGCTCGTACAGCTCGTCGCGCAGGTCGCGGACCGTGGAGAGCCCGACCTTCTGGAAGGCGTACTCCGAGAAGAACGAGGCGAATGCCCGGATGACGAAGATGATCAGCAGCGCAAAGAGCACCTTCCGCCATTTGTCACCCGGTTTGCCGTTCCACCACGTATCGAACCGCTTCTGCACGCGGTCGACCGTGTTGATGAGCCACCCGCGCTGCCCCTCGGGCTGATCGCGCTTCAGCACGGTGTGCACGATCCACCGTTTGGTCGAGCTGTCGTTGCTCGCGGCGGCGTGGGCACCGGGACGCGCCAGCACCTCGTCGAAGAGCGGCTGGCTGAGAGCGATCATCGTCGTCTGCGTCGCCGCGAAGACGATCATCGAGCCGAAGGCCAGGACGGCCCAGGCCTTGTAGCGCGTCAGATAACCGTACAGCCGCCGCAGTGCTTTCATGCCCGTACGGTCCTCATTATCGCCTCCGCTGCCCTCCGGCTGGCGCCCGGCTCTCCCAGCCGGGCCGCTACCCCGCGCAGCTCGTCCCGGACGCGTGCATTTTCGGCCGGGTCGAGCAGCCGCCGCGCCTCCCGCGCGATGCGCACGCCGTTGACGTCGTGCTGCAGCAGCTCCGGAACGATCTCCCGCCCGGCGATGATGTTCACCAGGCTGAAGTGCGGCAGCTTCACCAGCCACCGCGCCAGAAGATGCGTCAGCGGCGAGAGGCGGTACATGACCACGACCGGCGTGCCGACGATCGCTGCCTCGAGCGTGGCCGTCCCCGACGAGGAAAGCGCCAGATCGGCTGCGGCCAGCGCCGCGCCGCGATCGTGCGGCACGATGCGCGCGAACACTCCCGCTTTCTGCATCAGCGCCAGGATCTCTGCCGAGGAGATCGTCGGCGCCTGGAGCACGAAGGCATCGACTTCGCCGAGGAGGGAGACCGCTTCCAGCATTGGCGGGAGCAGCGCCGCGATCTCGTGACGCCGAGAGCCGGGCATCAGGGCGATCGATCGCCTGGCTGTCGCATGGAGCTCCGGCTTCAGCCCGCCCGCTCCCCCGCCCGAAGCAGCGGCTTCGCGCAACTCGTCGATGAGCGGGTGCCCGACGTAGGTCACAGGAACCGCGTGCTCGGTATAGAACGCCTCTTCGAACGGAAAGATCACCAGCATCCGGTCGACGACGCGCGCGATCTTCTTCACCCGGCCGCGCCGCCAGGCCCATACCTGGGGCGAGATGTAATAGATGACACGGACACCGAGCGCCTTGCAGCGTTTCGCCAGCCGAAGATTGAAATCGGGATAGTCGACCAGCACGACCGCGTCGGGCCGCTCGCGCGCAATCGCCTCGGTGATGTCGTCGAGCACTCTGCGGAACATTCCCAGATGACGGACGACATTGAACAGCCCGACGATGCCCATCTCTCGCGCGTGATGCAGCACGCGCATCCCTTCTCCGGCGAGCAGGTCGCCGCCGATGCCGAAGGTCTGCAGCGACGGATCGAACGTCTTCAGCTCACGCACGACTTCCGACGCATGGAGGTCGCCGGACGCCTCGCCGGCCACGATCGCCAGTTTCATGGAACGGTTGTGGTTGCCGGGTCGCCGGCAAGCCTCATTTCAGCGGAAAGGGAAACATCAGCCACGCCAGCACAATGCCACCGAAGAAGAGCGAGCAGAAGACGAGGAGAAAAAAGCGGATCTGCTCCCGTCGTCCCGTCTTCCACAGGAGGGAGAAATAGATGCCGGTCGCGACTGCGTAGAGGAACATCAGCACGACGTGATTGCGGAGCAGGCTCATTCCTTCCGACCCTCGGAGATGTCGTAGACATCCAGCATCAGGAGCAGGTTCATCAGGCCGGCGGTCACGGTGAACGCCGAGCCGTATTCGTACGTGATCGAGGTCATGTCGCCGTGGAATCCGAGCAGCGCCGCGATGAAGTAGAGCACTCCGGAGCCCATCGAGCCGAGGCTGGCGAGGACGCGGAGAAACGATCCGCCGCTGCGCGCCCATGTGTAGAGCTCACCATCGATGGAGAGGCCGACGACGAAGAGGAACACGATCACGCAGAAGAACCCGATGGCGCGGGCGCGTTTCCCGAGGTAGAAGTGCCCGGCACCGGGAAGGAGAAAGGCCAGGACGATGGCCGTCATGGTGCGGGGCTTCACGATGCGATGAGGTCCTTTCGCACGTTGCGGAACTGCGGTTCCAGTTTGTCGTAGGTTACGTCGAGGTCCTCGGGGACGAGGCGGGTGCGCGCGGTGACGGTCATGAAATTCGCATCGCCGCTCCATCGCGGCACGATGTGCATGTGGTAGTGATCGGCCACGCCGGCCCCGGCGATCTGCCCGAAGTTCATCCCCACGTTGAATCCGTCGGGATGGTACACGTCCGCGAGGATGCGTTGCGACTCTGCGGTCAGGCGGATGAGCGTCCGCAGCGACGCGTCGCTGCTGTCGAAGAGGCGGGCGTCGTGGGCCATCGGGGCGACCATCAGGTGGCCGTTGGTGTATGGATAGCGGTTCAGCATCACCAGGGCCTGCTCGTTGCGGTAGAGCGTGAGCGTGTCACGCATGCCCTTTGACCGGGCCGCCTTGCAGAAGATGCAGCCGTCTTCGCGCTCGCGTTTCGGCGCGGTCAAATAGGGGTACCTCCAGGGAGTGAAGAGGATGTCCATGCGGAGAGGCGAAATCTCGAACTTCGAAGTGCGAATGAAGAATGAAGCATGCGGCGCCTGCCGCGGAGCATTCGGAATCCGGAATTCTTCATTCGAAATTCCAAACTCACTCGGTCCCCGTCTTCTGCCCTTCCTCTCCGCCCTTGTTGATGAGCTCCTTCAGCTCTTTGCCGGGTTTGAAGTAGGGGATCTTCTTGGAGGGCACCTCGACCTTCTCGCCGGTCTTCGGATTGCGCCCCGTGCGGGACTTGCGGCTGCGCAGGCGGAAGCTGCCGAAGCCGCGCAGCTCGATCTTCTGGCCGGCGCGGAGCGAGTCGACGATGGAATCGAAGACGATGTTGACGATGGTCTCGGCTTGTTTCTTCGTCAGCTGAACCACGCGCGCCACCTCGTCGACGAGCTCGGCCTTCGTCATCACTCCCGCTTTGGATTCGGTCCGCTCGGAATCAGACTGGTGGTCCAAAACAGCCTCCTCACACGTGTCGCGTTACCATCGATAGAAAAAGCCAGCCCTGCCGCCGAGCGCCCGGTCGAGCAGCGCCTCGCTGTCGGCGGACGATCCGCTCAGCAGGTCGAGCAGCGTCGGAGTTCGTTTGCGTGGGTAGATCGTCGCTGGTTTGCCGTGGATGCCCGCCAGGCTCCCGGCGAGTAAAACGGCGTCGTCGAGATTGCCCAGCCGGTCGATCAGCTTGAGTTGCAACGCTTGTTCGCCGGTGAAGATGCGCCCGTCGGCGATGCGCGCCACGTCCTCCTCGCTGATCTTTCCCTTCCGTCCGACGGCTACGGCGTGGACGAACTGCGCGTGCAACTGGTTGGTGATCGACTGCAGGTAGTCGCGCTCTGCCGGGGTGATGGCCCGGAACGGCGAGCCGGTGTCCTTCATCGCTCCGCTGGTGATCGTCTCCGGATGCACCTTCGCCCAGTTCAGAAGGTCCTTGACCTCGAACCACTGCAGAATGACGCCGATCGATCCGGTGATCGATCCCGGATTGGAGACGATCTCGTCGCAGGCCGAGGCGATGTAGAACGCCCCCGACGCAGCGACGTTGTCCACAGAGGCCACGATCGGCTTGCCGCTCTGTTCGCGCACTTTGCGGATCTCCTCGTAGATCTCCTGCGAGGGGGCTACCGCTCCTCCCGGACTGTTGATGCGCATGACCAGGGCGCGGACGGTAGAGCTGTCGGCATACCGGTGCAGCAGTTCGA
Source organism: Thermoanaerobaculia bacterium (assembly GCA_035260605.1). GTDB lineage: Bacteria > Acidobacteriota > Thermoanaerobaculia > Gp7-AA8 > Gp7-AA8 > Gp7-AA10. Next base: position 11,180 of record DATFUW010000529.1, read on the forward strand.
TCGTGTCGCGCGCTTCGAGGATCTCCCCGTCGACCGGGATGATGGCCACCTTCTGCGTGCTGAAGACTGCCCCGCCGTTCTGTCCGCGGGCCGCCGCGATGACGATGGCCACCAGGAAGAACCCGATCAGTACCAGCAGACAGCCGGTGAACGCTCCGAGAAAGAAGCTTCCCGCACGCGACTTGCGCGGTGCCGCGGGCGACGGCGGTGGCGCCGCCTGGGGCGGTTCGACGGCGATGACCGGTTCCGTCTCCGACATGATCAGCTCTTCGTCTCCGCCGGCTCACTGACGGACTCGGACGAGGACGTCCCCGCCTCTCCCGTCTCCCCTGCCGGAAGCGGCTCGACGTCGCGGGTCGACAGCCCGATCTTCCGCTCCGTCCAGTCGATCTTGATGATCCGCGCCCGGATGGCTTCTCCGACGTTGAATTCCTTGTCGAGTTTCGCCTTCTGATCGTGCTGGATCTCGGAGACGTGCGCCAGCCCTTCCACCCCTTCGCTCAGCCGGATGAACAGCCCGAAGTCGGTGATCTTGGCCACCGTTCCGGTCACCTCGTCTCCCACGTTGTGCGCCTTGGCATACGTGTCCCACTCGTTGGGGAGAAACTCCTTGATCGAGAGGGACAGCCGCTGGTTCTGCGCGTCGACGTTGATGACCCGCGCCTGCACCGTGTCCCCCTTCTTCAGCACCTCGTTGGGGTGCTTGAGCCGGCGGTTCCACGACATGTCGGAGATGTGAATCAGGCCGTCGATTCCCGGCTCGATTTCGACGAAGGCGCCGAACGAGGTCAGGTTGCG
>DATFUW010000530.1:0-3511 GCA_035260605.1 Thermoanaerobaculia bacterium
GGGGGAGCCGGCTGAGAGCCGGGGGGGAGCCGGCTGAGAGCCGGGGGGGAGCCGGCTGAGAGCCGGCTCTACATCCTCCCGGAATGGGGTTTGCTATAAGATTTGCGTCCAAAACAAAGCACCTCTGTTTCGCAGGTTCCAGGGGGGGATTCAGAGGCGTGGACCCGAGGTGATCTTTGTCCGTTCTCGATCGAATCAACTCCCCACGGGATCTCGACTCGCTGAGTGATCCGGAAGTCGCAGATCTCGCTGAAGACTGCCGCAAGGTGATCATCGATACGATCACCAGGCGCGGCGGGCACCTGGCCTCAAACCTGGGCGCCGTCGAGCTGACACTCGGACTGCACCGCGTCTTCAAGAGTCCGACCGACCGGCTGATCTGGGATACATCGAACCAGACCTACACGCACAAGCTGATCACCGGCCGGCGCGACCAGTTCCCGACGATCCGCACTCCGGGAGGGCTTTCCGGGTTTGCCGAGCCGGCCGAGAGCGAACACGACACCCTGGCCGCCGGACATGCGGGGACCGGGCTGTCGTACGCGCTCGGGATGTCGGTGGCCCTGCAAAACGATCCCGCGCAGCCGTTCGTGGTTGCGGTGGTCGGTGACGGAGCGCTCACCTCGGGGCCGAGCTACGAGGCGCTCAACAATATCGGTCATCTCGATCCGGCGCGCTTCATCGTCGTCTTCAACGACAACGGCTGGTCGATCTCCGCGAACATCGGCTGGCTGACGCGGTGGCGCAACAGGATTTTCCTCGATCCGAAGTACCAGAAGCTGCGGGGCCTGACGCACGGGATTGTTTCCAAACTGCCGCACGGCTCGAGCGCGTGGGATCTGGCGCGCAAGGTCAAGACATCGGTCGAGAGCTTCATCCTTCCGAACACGATCTGGGAGACGCTCGGGCTGTACTACATCGGCCCGGTCGACGGCCACAACCAGGCGGAGCTCGAGGATGCGCTGAAAGTGGCCCGCGAGACGGCGCGCAAGGGCACGCCGGTGGTGGTGCACGTGCTCACGCAGAAGGGGCGCGGCTACGCGCAGGCGGAGGAGAACCCCTCGCGGTTCCACCAGCCGGGGACGCCGGTGGCTGCGGCCGGGAGTTCGGCGCCACAGCGGACGTACTCGCAGGTTTTCGCGGGCACGCTGATCGAGCAGATGAAGAAGGACCCGCGGATCGTGGCCATCAGCGCGGCGATGCTCGAGGGGACGGCGCTGGTCGCGGTGCAGAAGGAGTTTCCGGACCGCGTCTTCGACGTCGGCATCGCCGAGGAACACGCGGTGATCATGGCCGCCGGAATGGCCAGGGAAGGCCTGCGGCCGATGGTGGCCATCTACTCGACGTTCCTGCAGCGTTCCTTCGACCAGATCATCCACGACGTCGCGCTGCAGAACCTCCCGGTGACGTTCTGCATCGACCGGGCGGGGCTCGTCGGCGACGACGGCAAGACTCATCAGGGCGTCTTCGACATCGCCTACACCCGCGTTGTGCCGAACCTGATCGTGACCGCGCCGAAAGACGAGAACGAGCTGCAGCATCTGCTGAAGACGGCGCTCGACTCCGGGCGGCCGTTCGCCATCCGCTATCCGCGCGGCTTCGGCCTCGGCGTGCCCCTCGACGCCGCGCCGCAGGCCATCCCCATCGGATCGGGAGAGCTGCTGCGGGAGGGGAGCGACATCCATCTGCTGGCCTACGGCTCGATGGTCGCTCCGGCGATGGAGGCGGCGGCGGAGCTGGGGCGGCAGGGGATCGACTGCGGCGTGGTCAACGCGCGGTTCGTCAAGCCGCTCGACACCGCGCTGCTGCAGCGGGTGGCGCAGCTCGCGCCGCGCATCCTGACGCTGGAAGAGCACCTGGTGACGGGCGGGTTCGGCAGCGCGGTGCTGGAGGAGGTCGAGCGTTGGCGCAACGCGTCGGCGGAAGTCCGCGTGCACGCCATCCCCGACCAGTTCATCGATCACGGCCCGCAGGCCTGGCAGCGCGCGAAGTTCCGCCTCGATCCGCCCGGCATCGCCGACGTCGTCCTGGAGGTCTTTCCCGATCTGGCCCGCGAGGCTGGAGACGAGAAAGTCCGGGCGCGCATGAAGCCGGTCCGCGAGAGCATTCGATGGTGAGTTCCAACGGCCGGGGCGTGGAGAAGCTGCTGATCGCCGGACTGCGCGGCTTCTGCGCCGGGGTGGTCCGGGCCATCGACGTCGTCGAACGGGCGCTCGAAGTCTGCGACGGCACGGTCTACGTCCGCAAGGAGATCATCCATAACCGCTACGTGGTCGACGAACTGCGCGCGCGCGGCGCGGTGTTCGTCGAGGAGATCGACGAGGTGCCGGACGGCGCATGGTTGATCTTTTCGGCGCACGGCATCGCCCCCGCCGTCCGCGATGCGGCGAAACGCAAGCATCTCCGCACCATCGACGCCACCTGCCCACTGGTGACCAAGGTGCATCTGGAGGTCATCCAGTACGCCCGCCGCGGGTACACGATCATCTTCATCGGCCATGCGGACCACGACGAGACCATCGGCACGCTGGGCGAGGCGCCGGGATCGATCTGCGTCGTCGGATCGAAGCAGGCGGCCGAGATGGTCTCCATCCCGAACCCCGACAAAGTCGTCTACCTGACGCAGACCACGCTGAGCCTCGACGATACGCGCGAGATCGTCGACGTGCTGCGCCGCAGGTTCCCCAAGCTCGAGATGCCGCCGAAGGACGACATCTGCTACGCGACCCAGAACCGGCAGGACGCGGTCAAGGCGCTGGCGCCGCACATCGACATGCTGCTGGTCCTCGGCGCGCCGAACAGCTCCAATTCGCTGCGCCTTTGCGAGGTGGCCAACGGACGCAACATTCCGGCACACCTGATCGAGACCGCCGCCGACATCCGGATGGAGTGGCTCGAAGCGGTGCGCGTCGTCGGACTGACCGCCAGCGCCTCCGCTCCCGAAGTGCTCGTGCAGGGCGTGGTCGACTTCGCCCGCGAGCGCCTCGGCGTCCGCACGGTCGAGGAACTGCACACCGTCAACGAGGACGTGCACTTCACGCTACCGCGCGAGCTGATGGCTCTCGGGGCCTGATCGGCAGGCCAGCGGCTCACACGCCGGAGTCGCCCAGCGCCGCCTGCGCGAATTCCGCGCGGAAGTTCAGCACGTTGCGCACGTAATGCCGCGTCTCGCGGAACGGCGGGACTCCGCCGTAGCGCCGGACGTTCCCCTCTCCGGCGTTGTACGCGGCGATGATCTTCTTCACGTTTCCGTCGAACTTGTCGTGAAGGTAACGGAGATACTTGGCGCCGGCGGCGATGTTCTCTGAGGGATTGAGCAGGTTGCGCGCTCCCATCCAGTGGCCGGTCCTCGGCAGGAGCTGCATCAGTCCCAGCGCTCCGGCGCTCGATTGCGCGTGCGGCTTGAACTTCGATTCCTGCTTGATCACGGCGGCCACGAGCTCCGGCTGGATATGGTTCTTCTTCGCCTCGCGAAGGATGATCTTGCCGTACGGGACCTTCTTTGCGAAGT
>DATFUW010000531.1:0-3528 GCA_035260605.1 Thermoanaerobaculia bacterium
GTCACCGGCGCCTCGACCGGGATCGGACGGGCCACGGCCCTCGAATTCGCGCGGCGCGGAGCGAATCTGGTGATCGCCGCGCGGCGCGGCCCGATGCTCGAAGCAGTCGCCGCGGAGTGCCGCCGTCACAGCGTGCAGTGCACACCAATCGTTGCAGATGTGACGAATCGCACCGAGTGCACCACGCTGATCGAACGCGCCGGCCGCGTTGACATTCTTGTGAACAATGCCGGATTCGCGGTGTTCGAGGCCGTCGATCAGGCGAATCCCTTTGAGCTGCGAACCATGATGGACACGAACTTCTTCGGCGCCGTCTGGTGCACGCAGGCCGTCCTGCCGGCGATGCTGGAGCGCGGCAGCGGTGCGATCGTCAACGTCGCTTCCATCGCCGGGTTGATGGGCTATGCGCGCATGGGCGGCTACTGCGCGACGAAGTTCGCGCTCGCCGGCTTCACCGAAGCGCTGCGCGACGAGGTCCTCGGCCGCGGCGTGCGGGTCTCGCTCGTGTGCCCCGCCACCACGGAGACCGACTTCTTCGAGACGGCGGAACGCGGAAAAATGCCGGCCGCCTCGCGCCTGATCCTGGCCATCCGCCCGGAAAAAGTCGCGCGCGCGATCTGCAGGACTGCCGAGGACGGCCGGTTCCGTCGTATCCTGCCCCTCACCGCGGCGATGTACATGCACCTGAACGCACTCTTCCCCCGGATCGCACACTTCTTCATGCGCCACGTCTCCGCGCTGATGGAGCCGCGGCGATGAAGCGCTGGACCCCCGTCACCACGGGACTGCTGATCGTCATCACTCTGGTCTTCCTGTACGAGCTGTGGACGCGCGCGTGGTTCACCGACGCACAGCTCGCCGACCTGGGCGCGATCGTCCCGGGACTGCTGCAGCGCCATGAATACTGGCGCCTCCTCGCGGCGATGTTCCTGCACGTCGGGTGGCTCCATTGGGGCTTCAACTGCTGGGCCCTCTATCAGCTCGGGACGTTGTACGAGACGCTCTTCGGATCGGCGCGCTTCGCGCTGATCTATTTCGTCAGCGGCATCTGCGCCTCCGCAGCGAGCGCGGCCCATCTCAAAGAGGGCGTGGCCGTCGGCGCCAGCGGCGCGATCTTCGGCATCCTCGGCGCGTTCATCTTCTCCATCCGCCGCTCGCCGCGATACCGGCACCAGCCCTGGACGCGCAGCCTCATCAGCCAGCTTCTCTTCTGGATCGTGGTCAACGTCATCATCGGCTTTTCGGTGGCCTTCATCGACAACACCGCGCACCTCGCGGGTCTCACCGTCGGGCTGCTCCTCGGCTTCCTCCCGCACCGCGTCCCGCCACCCCCGCCGGGCGAGATACTGCTCGACGTGCATCCGGAGCCCCCGCCGCCAACGCGTCCGCCGGGCTGAGGGCCGTCACCGGCGCAGAATCAGCCGCAGATCCTGCGGCCCGAAGACCCGCTCGTTGATCACTTCGATCAGCCGCCGCAGCGAGGACGGATCGTCGGGCGCGGCGGCAATGCGGTTGCCTTCGGGAAGGGGATGGATCGCGGCGATCTCCTCCACCGCGAAGCCGTGCTCGCGGCCGAGCAGCGTCAGCGCGGCGGGATGCCGCGGCGCGAGATGCGTCGGATCGCGCCAGAAGTCGGAGGCGCTCACGGCCATCGATTCGGCATTCGGCGTCTCGATCATCAGCAGCCCGCCCGGCCGCAGCACACGCGCGCTCTGCGCGAAGAGCGCGAAGAGCTGCTCCACCGGGAGGTGTTCGACGACGTGCATCGCCAGGACGGCGCCGGCCGATCCGTGTTTGATCCCCTCGAAACACTGCGGTACGCCGGCGAGCTTCGCGTCGAGTCCGCGCCTTTGCAGGTCGGCGACCGAACGCTCGTTCACGTCGAATCCGCGCGCCTCGATCCCCGCCTTGTGGCAGGCCTCCAGGAACTCCCCCCGCCCGCAGCCGATGTCGAACACCGGCTGGGCATCGCGCGCACGGGCAACGTAGACCTCGACGTCGACCGCGCCGCGCAACGAGTCTTCCAGCCGGCGGTAGAGAAAGTCGGCCGCCGACTGCCGGTTGTCGGCCGTCAGGATCGGCGTGGTGAGGTCGCCCAGGCGTGCCGCCACCGTCTCGATCTTCTGGTCGAGTGCGGCGGCGAGCGCGTCGTTGCGCTTCGAGGCGACCGGGATGAGGTCGCGCAGCCGTGCGACCTCGGTGGCCAGCGCCTCGTCCGACTGCCGGACGTCGAGTTGCACGGCCTCGAGGTCGCGCTTCAGGTCCGCGCGGACCGCGGCCACGTCGCTGCGCAGATCGCGCAGCAGATCGAGGACGACGACGTTGAAATCGCGCTGCCGGTTGGCGTCGGGCGCGAAGAAGCTTCGGACCAGCGGCCGGACGATGCGCAGCAGCCACTCGTGCAGCGGCCGCCGCGCACGGTATCGGACGTCGGCCTCCCACACCTCGCGCCACGCATCGGCGCCGGCGGGTGGGGAGTCGACCGTCCGATCGTTCACGGCTGCGGCGCCGCCGGCTCTTCTTCGAAGGACTCCACGCCCTGCGGAAGCACTTCCACCTGAATCTGGGCGGAGACTTCACGATGCAGCCGGACCTCGACGTCGTGCGTGCCGAGGGTCTTGATCGGATGCGCGAGCTCGATGCGCCGCTTGTCGACCTCGATGCCCTTCTCGTGCAGCGCATCGGCGATCTCCACCGACGTGACGGAACCGAAGAGCTGTCCGTTCTCGCCCACGCGCTTGCGCACGACGACCTTGGCGCCCTTGACCGCGTCCGCCGCCTGCGACGCCGCCTCCTTTTCCTTCTGCGCCAGCAGGGACCACTTCTTCCGCTCCTGCTCGATGGCCTTCAGGTTGCCCGGCGTGGCCTCGCGCGCCAGATTCTTCGGAAGCAAAAAGTTGCGCGCGTACCCGTCTTTGACGCTGACGATGTCGCCGCGCGTTCCCAGCCCGCGGATCTCGTCAATCAAGATGACTTTCATCGGAATGATCCTTTCGAGTGAACTTTCGAAAATCGAAGAACGTATCGAACAGCCCGGCGATGCTCAGCAGCAGCGGCGCGATCCCGGTCAGCGTCAGCAGGCCGAGGACGACGTAGGCGAAGGTGACTCCCGCGAATCCCGCGCCGGTGGCCACGACGAACGCCCGGAAAATCGCCAGCCCCTGCAGGAGATAGAGGAACGTCACCACGGCCAGAAGGTTGGCCCCGATCCGCTGCGCCAGGCCGCTGGCCAGCGGCGACAGCCCCCCGAGGATGAATCCGAACAGCAGCCAGTCGGGCAGGGCCAGATTGCGGAACAGATACGGGGAGAGATCCGAAGCGGGACGCCGCTCGACGACGTCGCGCCAGGCGCGCACGCGGCCGAACAGCACGATGCTGAGCGCGAAGACCAATGCCACTTCCATCAACAGCGATGCCGGGAAGCAGTAGAGCGCGATGTCCATCCAGCGGCGCAGGAAGGCCACGGCATCGGAGGGGAGACCGGCCTGCTGGTAGCGCACGACCCACTCCCCCGCCGTCGCGTGGTAG
>DATFUW010000532.1:0-3858 GCA_035260605.1 Thermoanaerobaculia bacterium
AATCATGGATCGACCTGCCACGCGGCGCACCTCGCGGTCGGCGCGCTCGTCGCCGAAGCCGCCGCGGAGACGAGAACGCCGGTGCTGTTTCTCGAAACTTCGGCGGAGTTTCTGGGTGATGGATTCCGGTTCCGCGACGCCGACGCCGACGCCGACGCCGGAGCGTTCGACGCCCGGCCGGGCTGGCACTGGCTCGTCAGCGACGCTGCGGTGCATGCCAGCCAGTTCACTGCAGCACAGATCGCGGCGCTGCGCGATCTTCCGCCGGAAGAGCGGCAGGTGTGGCTCTCGACGAGCCCGGGTCCTGCCGGATGCGCCGCTGCAGCCCTTCAGACCGCGTCCGCTTCGCGGGCGAAGATGCACTTGCGGCAGATGAAGTCGTCGGGCGCTTCCTCCGCTCCGTAAACCCACCGGCGCAGGCGCGCGATGGCCTCTCCGCGCAGCACTTCGACGACCGAACTGCGCGTCAGGTCGCCGACGACGTAGCGCTCGTCGTAGTCCTCGCAGCAGAGGACGCAGTGTCCGCGCGGCGTGATGTGCAGGTGCTGCAGCGGGCGCGATCCGAGGTTGTCGCAACCGGCGAGGCGGCGTTTCCGGCTGGGTGGCTTGAGCCCCACGTCGAGCCAGCCGGCGCGGTCCATCACGACATGGCGCTGCACGTCGAAGCGGCTGCCGGCGAACCGATCGGCTATCGCGGCGAAATCGCCGTCGTGCTCCTCGTCGCCCTTTCCAAGCACGACGATCATCATCCGCTCCGCCACCGGACGTTCCTTCGCATAGTCGAGATTGCGCAGCACGGCATTGAGGTGATCCTCGCCGCGGTCCTGCTCGTATCGCCGGGGGTCGAGCGTCGACAGATTGACGCAGAGGTAGCGCAGCGGGCCGTCCTCGACGAGCGCGTCGACTTTCGACGGCGTGAGGCCGGTAGCATTGCTCAGGACCGCCACCGGCAGGCCGGCATCGAAGAGCGCACGGCAGTGCTCGACGAACCGCCGGTCGAGCGTCGGCTCGTTGTAGCTCTGGAGAAAGACCCCTTCGAGCGTCGGACGAAATTCCTGCAATTGTCGGACGATCCGGGCGAAAAGCTCCTCCGGCATCTCGGCGTCCTCGCGCGGAGCAACCGAGACGGGACAGAAATAGCACTTCTGATTGCAGCGCGTCATGATCTCGAGCGAGACGATCTTCAAACGGAACTCGTGCGAGACGTCACCGTGGACGAGCCATCCGTCGCTCTCGAGCGAGGGTTCGGCGGGAGCGCCGCCGAGACACGCACGCAGCGCCGCGTACTGCGCATCGAGCGCGGTGAGCGTGCGGTCGGTCAGCGGGTTATAGATACGGTCGCCGTCGATGTGCAGGAACGGGCTGAGGCGCGGCGCGTCGGGCGGGGACATGGGAAAAGACTATACGGTGCACGGCACAGGTCTGTCTAAACGCTTCCCAATTGCCCGTTCTCCATTCATGATGCGCGCGATGATTGCGGTGCTCTATCCGCGGTTCGATCATCCCGCCATCGAGGAGCGCTACGCGAGCTGGCAGACGCAGATGCTCCTCCGCCGCGGCGAGGAGGTGGAGTTCGCGATCTACGATCCGGAGGAGCCGGCCTCGGTCGCAGCCGGGCTCATCGAGGCCGAACACGCCCTGGTGCTGACCGATCCTCTGCTCATCCCGCCGCCGCGTCTCGCGCAACGCCTGCTGGAGATTCTCGCCCACACCCCCGAGGTGGTCGCCGCACTTCCGGTATCGAACGAGGCGGCCAACGGCGCACAGCTGTGCACGCCTCCACGGGCCTATCTGACGCTGCGCGAGCTCGAGGCGGTCGCCGCCGAGATGCGCGCGTCAGCCGCAGCACCCGAGCCGCTGCAGTGGGACGCCACGGACCCGGCCGCGTTCCTCTGCCGCACGGCGTTTCTCGACGAGATCGACGACCCAGCCGCGCGCGCGCTCGCCGGCCGGCCCGTCGTCCTCTCGCCGGGCGACTACATCCATCGATGGAGCTCGCTGCGCGGCCAGACACGGATCGACCTGCTCGAACGCATCGGGCTCGACGCAAGAAACATCCTGGAGTTCGGCTGCGGCGAGGCGCCCCTCGGCGCCGCGCTGAAGGCGCGACAGAAATGCCGCGTCGTCGGCATCGAGCTCGATCCGCGATCCGCCGCGGTGGCCCGCAAGCGGATCGACGACGTCTACTGCGGCGACGCCCGCCAGATCGTGGCTCTGCTCAAGGACCAGTACGACTGGATCATCGGCGGCGACATCGTCGAGCACATCGACGAGCCGTGGTCGTTTCTGGCCGAGCTGCGCGGCGTCGCCGCTCCCGGCGGCCGTCTGCTGCTGAGCATCCCGAACGTGGCGCACGGGTCGGTGATCGCCGACCTGCTCCAAGGCCGTTTCGACTACGTCTACATGGGGCTGACCTGCGTCGGCCACCTGCGCTTTTTCACCCGAAGATCGATCGAGGAGATGCTGGCCATCGCCGGATGGTCGGTCGTCGAGATCACACCGCAGGAGTCGGTCCCGACTCGCGGCCGCGACGAGCTGCTGGCCGCGCTGGCGAACACACGTCTTCGCATCTCGTCCGACGACCTCCTTCCCACCGGGTACTACGTGGTAGCCCGAAACGGGTGAGCGATGCGGATTACCTATCTCTGCGAGGACACTTCACTCTCCGGCGGCACGCGCGTGCAGCTCGCTCAGGCCGACGCATTGATCGCCCGCGGTCACACCGTCCGCATCGTCACCCGCGGGCTGCCGCTGACATGGCGCAGCTCGCGCGCCGAATGGATCCACGTCGATGACTTCTCGCGGTACGACGCGTCGGCGGACGACTTCGTCGTCGGAACGTTCTGGACCACGGTCGAGCCGGCGTGGAAGCTCGTTGGCGACCGCGCCGTCCATCTCTGTCAGGGATACGAGGGATCCTTCACCGCGTATCAGGAAATCAAACCGCAGATCGACGCCGCTTACCGCCTCGAAGTCCCGAAGATCGTCGTCGTCAGATCGCTGATCCCCATCCTCCGTCCGTTCACCGAGGACGTGACCTGGATCGGACAGATCGTCGACGACGAATTCTATCGGCGCGAGACTCCGCGGGAGCACGAGCCGCTTCGCGTCCTGCTGTGCGGAGCGTCGCAGATCGACCTCAAGGGAGTGCACGAGGGCTACGGCGCCGTGGCGCACGCGCGATGGTTTCATCAGGTCTTCGATCTGATCCGCGTCTCGCCCTGGGCGCCGTCGCGCGAGGAACCGCTCGATTCGGTCCAGGAGTTTCACGTCGGCCTCGACGCGCCGGAGATGACCAGGCTGATGCACTCGTGCGACGTCCTGATCGCGCCGAACCACGCCGAGGAAGGGTTTGGCCTCCCCGCCGCGGAGGCCATGGCGTCCGGTCTGGCGACGGTGCTCACGTCGATCCCGTCGTACCTGTCGTTCGACGAGACGCACGACTACGCGCTCTTCGCGCCACCCGAGAACGCCGTGGAGCTCGGCGAGAAGGTGATCGAGCTCCTCGGCGACGAGGAACTGCGGGGACGGCTGCGCAGACGCGGGCGCGAGGTCGCCGAGCAGTGGCGGGCGCCGCTCGTCGGCGAGCGCCTGGAACGATTCTTCGAGTCGCGGCGTTCGGGCGCCGATTTCGCACGCCAGTGATCGGCATCAGAGCTTGTGAAATGTTTCTCAAGCCCCTAAGATTCACTCTTCCGTGGGCCCGGCGTGTGACATGATTCCGCGCCGCTGACTATCAATGGCACAGATCGAAAAAACCAACTCCATCATCGCCCGCAAAGAGGGCGAATTGCCCGGCGAAGGGCCCGAAAAGGGGCTCATCACCCTCCCCGGCGAATCCGACCGCGAAATCGAAGA
>DATFUW010000533.1:0-6009 GCA_035260605.1 Thermoanaerobaculia bacterium
GATCTCGCTCGTTCCCGGCTCCGTCGCCGACATCTATCTCAGCACCGCCGACGTGACGCACGGGGTGGACATCATCGGCACGAACTTCAACCTGATGGCCGTTCCCGGGGCGGTGAACTACGCCCGCGTGAAGTTCGAACATCCGGGCGACTACCTCGTCGTGTGCAACGAATACTGCGGACTGAACCATCAGAACATGGCGGGCGTGATCCACGTGACGGAGAAGGCCGCCGCCCCGCCTCCCCCGCCCGCCGCGCCCGCCGCCGGCGCCGGCAAGGCGCTGCTCGAACAGTACGCGTGCACCGCGTGCCACTCCGTCGACGGCTCGGCCGGCACCGGACCGACGTTCAAAGGCCTCTTCGGCAGCAAACGGGTGTTCGCCGACGGCACGACCACGATCGCCGACGAGGAGTACATCGAGCGCTCGATCGAGAAGCCGTCCGCGAACGTGGTCAAGGGATTCGATAACGTGATGCCGGAGATGCCGGTGCCGCCCGCCGACATCCACGCCATCGTTCAATACATCGAGACGCTGAAGTGAGCATGCGATCCGCGGTTCCGACGTACACCAGAATCGAGGTCGAGCCCGGCCTCCGGCAGATCATCCTCATCGAGATCGTCTTCCCCATGGTGCTGCTGCTGCTCGGCATCTCCACCGGCCTGCTGCAGGTCCTCTTCCGCTCCGGTGTGATCCGCGCGCCGAGCTTCCTCGGCATGAACTACTACCAGGGACTGACGCTGCACGGGGTGATCAACGCCATCGTCTTCACCACCTTCTTCGCCGTGGCCTTCGGGCATGCCGTGGTGCGATTCTTCCTGAACAAGCCGCTGCCGCTCGGCGTGCAGTGGTTGTCGCTGATCCTCATGGTCGGCGGAACACTTGCCGCGGCGATTCCCATGCTCGCCGGCAAGGCGACCGTGCTCTACACGTTCTATCCGCCGCTGCGCGCGCATCCCGCGTTCTACTTCGGACTGGTCGCGGTGGTCATCGGATCGTGGATCGGATTCTTCGGCTGGATTCCCGCGTACCGGAGCTGGCACCGCGAAAATCCCGGAGTGAAGACACCACTGGGCGTGCTGGGAATCTTCGCCACGTTCATCCTCTGGATCATCGCCACGATCCCGGTGGCCATCGAGATCGTCTTCCTCCTCATCCCCTGGTCGCTTGGCTGGGTAAAGACCGTGAACGTGCCGCTGGCCCGCATGCTCTTCTGGTTCTTCGGACATCCGCTGGTCTACTTCTGGCTCATGCCGGCGCTGGTGATGTACTACGTGATGCTGCCGAAGGTCGCGGGCGGAAAGCTCTACTCCGATTTCGCCGGCCGCTTTGCCTTTCTCTGGCTCCTCGTGTTCTCCGCCCCTGTCGGCCTGCACCATCAGTTCATGGAGCCGGGGATCAGTTCGAGCTGGAAGTTCGTGCAGACCGTGTTCACGATGCTGGTGGCGGTGCCGAGCCTGGTCACCGCGTTCACCATCACGGCGTCGATGGAACATGCGGCGCGGCAGCGCGGCGGACACGGTCTGTTCGGCTGGTGGACGAAGCTTCCGTACGTCGACCGCGATCGCTGGCTGTTCGCCTATCTGTTCGCCGGGCTGATCAGCTTCTTCGTCGGCGGGATCACCGGAATCATCAACGCCTCGTACAGCATGGATGCCGTGGTGCACAACACGGCATGGCTTCCGGCGCACTTCCATCAGATGGTGGCCGGTCCGGTGTTCCTGGCGTTCATAGGCGGCAGCCTGCTGCTGGTGTCGACGCTGACCGGAAAAGAGATCGTGATGAAGGGCCTGAACGTCTGGGTCCCGTGGATCTGGACCTTCGGGATTCTGATCTTCTCGCTCGGACTGTTCGTCGGCGGGCTGTCGGGCGAACCGCGGCGGACGAACATGGGGCTGACGTACACCAACCCGGCGTCGCCGCTCTATCAGCCGACGTGGCAGTTCGCCAGGATCGTCGGCACGATCGGCGGAGTGATCATGTTCCTGGCCGCCGTGCTTTTCTTCATCATCTTCTTCGGCACGCTGTTCTCGAAGAAACGGACGGCGGGCGCGCTCGAGCTCCCCTATTCGGAGCTGGTGCACGACGAGGATGTTCCGGCCGTTCAGAGCTTCCGTCCGTGGCTCGTCGGCGCCGTGATCCTGCTGGCCGTGGCCTACACCGGACCGTTCATCGAGCTGGCGCAGCAGCACTTCCCCGGAAGCCCGCCGTACATCCCGAGCAGCCCGCTCGCGCAGCCGAACAAATGATCGCCGCGATCCTCGCTCTGGCAGTCCTTCCGCAAGTGACGGTCATCGACGACGGGGGTCGGGTGCGCTCGACCGACGACTGGAAAGGTGCGCCGGCGGTCATCGTTCCGATGTACACGCGCTGCCCGCTCGCCTGTCCGATGGTCACCGAAGGGCTGAAAGCCGCGGCCGCACAGTCGAACGCCGATCCGAGCACGTACCGGGTCGTGCTCTTCTCTTTCGATCCGCGCGACACGCCCGCCGATCTGCACGCCTACCGCGAACGCCATGCCGTTCCGCTCGGCTGGACGCTGGCCACGGCGAAGCCGGCCGACGTGCGGAGACTCCTCGACGCGCTCGACGTGCGGGTCACCGATGCCGGCGGCGCGTTCGTCCATCCGAACGTGGCCGTCGTCCTGACGCCCGATCTGCAGGTGGCGAAGAAACTCTACGGCACGACCTTCCGCGCCTCCGACCTGGACGGCGCGCTGGAAATCGCGCGCGGCGGAACCGACTGGATCGGCCGTTACGGCTCCTTCGCGCTCGCAGCGCTGCTGCTCATCTGCATTCTCTCCGGGATCTACCTCGTCGTTCCGTTCGTCTCCTCGTCCTGAGCCATCGAGATGGCGACGGTGACCATCTGGCTCGCCGGGGCGCTGCTGCTGTGGCTTCCCGGCGCGGCGGCCGGCAGGCTGTTGCTCTGCGAGCGCGATCCGTTCGTGCGGCTGGCGATGCAGTTCGCCATCGGCATCGCATTCTGGCCGCTGCTCCTCCTCTGGACTTCGGCGGCCGGGTGGCACTGGTCTCCGATCGGCGTACGGATCGTCGTCGCGGTGCTGGGGACCGCGGCACTCCTGCAGTTGCGCCGAGGACGCGTACGGGGACGTTTCGCGATGACGTACGCGCTGCTGTTCGCGGCGGACGTCGTTTCCCGCGTCCTGCAGAGCCGCGAACTCGTCTTCCCGGCGTGGGTCGACTCGGTGCATCACGCGATGATCATCCGTCTGCTGCTCGTTCACGGACGGATTCCGGCGACGCTCGACCCCTGGATTCCGAACGGGCAGTTCTACTACCACTGGGGCTACCACGCACTCGTGGCCTTCGTCTCCTGGCTTCTCGGCTTCACCACACCGGCGCGATTGCCAATGGTCATGCTCGCCTTTGGACAACTGCTCAACGCGCTGACCTTCGTCATGGTCTACGCGGGCGGCCGCGTCCTCTTTCGCAGCCGGCAGGCGGGGCTCGCCGCGGCGACCTTCGCCACGACGGCCTCGATGTTTCCCGCCTTCTACGTTTCCTGGGGCCGCTACACGCAGTTGACCGGTCTGCTCCTGCTCCCGCCGTTGCTCATCGCACTCTGGCGGCTCGCGGCGCGGCCGCGGTTCCGCGAACTGCTGCTCGCTGCCGTTCTCGCCTCGGGGCTCGTTCTGATCCACGTACGCGTGGCCTTCTTCGCGGCGATCGCTGCCGCCGTGCTGTGGGCCGCGGCGTGGATGAGCGGGCGGAGAACGTTCATCGTTGCCTGGACGGGCGCCGCGGCTGCGGCGGCGGCCTTGTCGGCGCCCTGGCTCGTGCATCTGCTGACCAACCGTCACGTCGCGCAATTCGTCCGTCCGGCCGCGCTGCGGGCCGGCAGCATCGAAGCGGCGCTGCCGCTCACGGACGTCATCGTGCGCGGGGACCCGCTCCCCTGGATTGCAATCGCCTCCGCCGTTCTGTTGATGCTCACGATGGTGGTCCGAAAGCGAGGCGTGCCGTGGAGCCCGATGATCTTCATCGGCGCCGTGACCGCCGCTGTCGCCGCCGCGCTGCAGATCCGGCTGGCGGGAGTGGTCTTCGCGCGGCTGGCGTCGAACGCCTCGGCCGAGATCGCGCTGTTTCTTCCGCTCGCGCTCGCGGCGGGCGGAGCGCTCGCCGCGGCGGCGCGCTGCCTTCTGCCGCGCCGCGCGGTGCCGGTGGCGATCACCGCCGTGCTTCTCGCTTCATCGGCGGCCGGACTCGTCGTCTTGCGCGACATCGTCGTTCCGCAGACGGTCCTCGCGGATGCCGACGACGCCGCGGCGATGCAGTGGATCCGCGGGCAAACGCCGGTCGATGCGCGCTTCGCCGTGAACGCGCGGCGGTGGATGGGGGACGTCTTCATGGGCACCGACGGCGGCTACTGGATCCCGCTGATGACCGGCCGCGCGGCGATCGTGCCGCCGGCGCTCTACGCCTGGACGCTTCCCGCGGACAAGGTCGCGGCGATCAACCGCGTGATCGAAGCGTGGTCGGACCGTTTCGCTCTCGCCGATCCGACAATCGACTACATCTACACGAACCGTACACGCGACGGCGGCCGGTGGAAGACGATCGCTGCGCTCCCCTCGACGCGGCTGGTCTATGCGCGCGGCGCGGTGCGAATCTTCAGCATGGCCCCGGAAGAACGCCGTGACCGATCAGTTCGTCCTCGAGCTGTTCGGGGGATCGAAAGTGAATGGCTCGAAAACCAAGCGCCGCCGCGGCGATGACGTTCTTCTCGATGTCGTCGACGAAGACGCACTCCTCGGCGCGGCGTCCGATGCGGCACAGCGTCAGCTCGAAGATCTCCGGATCGGGCTTCAGCAGTCCGACCTCGCCCGAGACCACAATCTCATCGAACAGGCGGAACATCTCGTAGCGCCGCTCCGTCTGGCGGAACGTGCTCGAGGACCAGTTCGTCAGGCCGACGAGCGGATACCCCGCAGCGCGCAGCCGCTCCAAAATCCGGACCGTCCCGTCGATCGGACCGGCGATGGTCTCGTCGAACCGCTGGTCGTAGGCGCGGATCAGCTCCGCGCGATGCGGATAGGCCGCGCAGAGATCGGCGACCGCCGGCTCCCAGGGACGGCCGCGGTCCTGCTCGAGGTTCCAGCCGAAGAAATCGATCTCCCGAAAGAATTCCTCGATCCCGGCGTCGTCCAGAAAGCGGCGATAGAGGCGGCGCGGATCCCACCGGATCACCACGCCGCCGAAATCGAAAATCAGCGCGCGAACGGGCGCGGTCACTGCGCCATCGCTGTCAATTTGACGAACGCCGGATCATTCTTCAGCGAGGCGAAGACGTAGTCCACGCGTGCCTCCCACATCTCCTTGGCGCGGACGGCGTCGTAGCGCTCGTACTGATAAAAGTGCCGCTTGAGCAGCTCGAGCGCCTTTCCCTTGTTGCCGAGGAGTGCATAGATCGCCGCGAGATTGTAGGACGCGGCGAGGAGGTGCTCGTTGTCCTTGGCGATCTTCAGTGCCTCGGCCCCGCGGCCGCTGTCGGCCATGTAGGTCGCCGCGAAGACGAGGTTGTACGGGTCCATCGGATCGAGCTCCATCGCCTTCTGCACGTAGGCGTCGGCCTTCGCGCGGTTCCGTTCGGAGTTCCAGTAGACCGCCATGTTGCGGTACGTCAGGGCCAGCGGATAGGTGTCGATCGATTGCTGGAACATGGCCAGCCCGCGGGCCGAATCGCCCATGTGGATGGTCATCTTGCCGATCCCGTGGAGGGCCACGGCGCGGGAGAGCGGATCGGCCTGCATGGTCAGGATCCGATTGAAGGTCTGCATGGCCAGCGTCCACTCGCCGGTTTCGTGGCGATAGAGTTCGCCGAGGAACCGCAGGGGGACCGGATCGCCGGGATCGATCTTCGACGCGGCCCGGTAGATCGCGCGGGCCCGCCCGTAATCGCCCGCCAGCTCCGCGCCGAACCCGCGGCTCATCTCCGCGGTCATCTGCCGGTTCATGGCCGGCGTGATCACCGGTGCGATCGGGCCGAGT
>DATFUW010000534.1:0-2663 GCA_035260605.1 Thermoanaerobaculia bacterium
TGCTACTACCGGAATGCATATGACGAGCGAGTGCCAGGTTCGGGATTCTACGGAAAGTGTTGGCGATGTGGCAGAACGTATGACCCCGGCTGCGATAGGTAATGTACGGATGATTCGCGTGGTGTTCGAGTACACGCCGTCCATCTTCGGTCTCGTCTATCTCGACGAGGCCGAACTCACGCCCGTCATCACGTACGGCGGACGGTCGTACTACCGCGCCGAGACCCATCAGCATTACGTGAAGTACCGTAGCGCGTTGAGCGGATGGGGCGCGGCGCCGAACGCCGACGACCCGAGACCCGTGTTCGACCCCCAACAGAGGTGACCCATCTTGCCGCAATACGACTACTACTGCCCGACGTGTCAGACGATGGAGACGAGACGAGTCCCGTACGACGTGGCCGACAATCAGGTCTGCGGCCAGTGTGGCACGGATCTGGCACGACGACCGTCGGCCCCGGCGTTCACGGTGAAGGGCGGGACGCCGAAATTTCACGAAGGGAAGTCCTAGCCCGTGATCATCGTGGATGACCGCGGCGGATCGGGCGGCACCGTCGCCGCCCAGAAACGTCGAGACGCGCTCCGCTCCCGCGGCGTCGATGCCGAACTCGGCCGGTTGGACTATGGCGACTACGCGATGGTCGGCAACGGGCCGCAAGGCGATGTCACCATCGGCATCGAACTCAAGACGACGCGCGATATCGTCTCGTCCTTGCGCTCGAACCGCCTCATGGGGCACCAGGTGCCGGGGCTCGTCGAGATGTACCAGCGGCCGTGGCTGCTGACCGAGGGCATCTGGAAAGAAGGGCCGGACGGCGAGTTCCAGGTCTATCTCGGATCCTGGCAGACGTTCAGCGCCGGATCGCGAACGGTGCGGATGTCGGACATCGAAGGCTGGATCCTCTCGACCGTGCAGCTCGGGGGATTGGCGTACTGGCACTGCGCGTTGCAGACCGATACTGCACGGTTCATCGCGGGGCTGCATCGCTGGTGGTGCGAGAAGACGTTTGCCGAACATCGATCGCATCTGGTGGTGTACCACCCTCCGCCGGATCGCGCGCTGTTCACCGAGCCGAGCGATTTCGTCAAGATGGTGTCGTGCATCCCGAAGGTCGGATGGACACGGGCGCTGGCGATCGAGAAGGCGACGAGCGGGAGTTTTCGGGCGCTGATGGGGATGTCGATGAAGGACTTGCAGGGGATCGAGGGCGTGGGGCGACAGATCGCGGAGAACATTCGGCTGACGCTGCACGGGAGACAACTCTAGTGGCAACGAAGTACATCGACGCGCGCAACGGCCTCAGCGTCAGTTGCGATCCGACTCGTCCGCGCCAGCATCCGATCTGGTGCTCGTACTGCGGACTGTGCGAACACCCGGTCGCGGCCGTGTCCTTGCTCGCGCTGCTGGAGAGCGAGGCGGACCATCTGAAAGCGGTACACGGCGCCGAGGTCGTCCAGTCTTGATCGGTCGCCGCGTCAACGGCGAAGGCCCAGACGACGCCCTCATCATGGGCATCGGCGAGTACCCCGGCAAGGACGAGGCGCGCACCGGCCGTCCGTTCTCCGGCAAGACGGGCCGAGAGATCGATCGCGCGTTTGACGGCATCCGGCTCCCCGAGCGTCACACGATCTTCTGGACGAACTGGATCCGCGAATGGTGCGGCGAGGACGGGGAGTACACCCAGGCGGACTTCGACCGAGATGCGCCCGCGCTCGAAGCGGAGATCCGTCGCGTTCAGCCCGCCATCATTCTCGCGATGGGGCGACACATCACGCGCTGGTTGCTCGGCGACGTCGATCTGGAGGAGTGTCATGGCATCGCATGGAAACTCCCGGACGGGTCGCCCCGCCGTGAGCTGTTCGAGGCGCCGGAGACGGTGGCGGTGGTCTCGCTGTACAACCCCGCCGCCGGCTTCCGCAACCCCGAGATTTCCGCCACGATTGCGTACGACCTCGCGCAACTTGAAAGCATCCTAGACGGGCGCATCGCGCCGAGAGGACTCTATGACGACCCCGTACCTACTCCTGATTATCACGAACTCGCGTGTCTCGATGACGTACATCGGGCTCTCGCAGCCGGTGGACGAATCGGCACCGATACGGAAGGTTATCCTCACGCCACCTGGAGTCTCCAAGGATCGAGTGCAGTGGGCGACGGGTGGATCATCCGCGCGCGACAGGCGGATCTCATGGCCGAGGCCGTCGCGCTGATCAACGCGCACCCCGAGCGGTACCACTTCATCTTCCACAACGCCCTGCACGACCTCTCGATGTTTCGCGTTTTCGGCATCGACACGACCCGTCTATCTTACGACAACACAATGATCATGGCGTTCGTGCTGCAACTCGAACCGCAAGGGCTCAAGCCGCTCTGCTCGCACTGGTACGGAATGCGGATGCAACACTACGACGAGATCATGGGCGACGCGAGCGAGAGACTGGCCCGAGACTGGCTGACTTCCTGTTTGGAGAATGAAGAAGATGCGTACACCACCCGCTGCTTCGACGAGTTCGTCCGGCTCACGACGACGCCGTACACCGACGCGAAAGGGAAAGTCCGCCCCGGCCGCCGGCTCACGGTCGCGCCGGCCCTCCCCAAAACCGCTCTGCACAAAGCCCTCGAACGGTGCTTGCGATCCCCTCGTCCCCGCGGACTCTGGGAC
>DATFUW010000535.1:0-5271 GCA_035260605.1 Thermoanaerobaculia bacterium
GATCAGCAGACTGTTGCCGAAGGCCCGCCCGAAGTTCATGCGCGTGAAGAGCTCGTGGTAGTGCACCAGCGTGGCATGGCTCGGAAGGAGACGCGGCGGGTAGACCGTCGCTTCCCCCGTCGGCATGAACGAGGCGGAGATCATCCACAGCAGGGGAATGGCGGTCAGGACTCCGGTGACGATCAGCAACGCGTTGATCAGGAAGCTCTTCATGTGCGGCTCCGCTGTGCCCAGAGCTGCAGGACGGTCGCCGCGGCGATGAAGAGGAAGAGGATGAAGGCCACCGCGGCGGCGAACCCCATGTTCCACCACTTGAACCCCTGCTCGTACATCAGCATGACCACCGAGAGCGTGCTGTTGACCGGCCCGCCGCGCGTCATCACGTACGGCTCGGGGAAGAGCTGCAGGTAACCGATGGCCGTGATGATGCCGACGAAGACGAACGTCGGGCCGAGCATCGGCAGGGTGACGTGGCGGAACTGCTGCACGCCGCTCGCGCCGTCGATCCGTGCCGCCTCGTACAGCTCTTCGGGGACGCCCTGCAGCGCGGCGACGAAGATGATCATGTTGTAGCCGAAGTTCTTCCAGATCGCGAGCAGCATGATGGCCGGCATGGCCCAGTGCGGATCGCCGAGCCAGTCGATCGGCGCGATGCCGAAGACATGCAGGCCGCGATTGAGGAGGCCGAAGCGCGGGTGATAGAGATACTTCCAGACCACCGCGACGGCCACGATCGTGGTCACCACCGGGGCGAAGTAGACCGTGCGGAACAGCGGCTTGAACCGCGCCGTCTTCGCGTTGACCAGCAGCGCCGTGGCCAGCGAGACGATCACCGTCAGCGGCCCTCCGACGACGGTGAAGTAGAGCGTGTTTCCGAGCGCCTTCCAGAACAGCGCGTTGCCGAGAAGGTCGGAGTAGTTCCGCAGCCCGATCAGGCGGATGTTGTGAATGTCGGCGACGGCGTAGATGTCGAAGTCGGTGAGGCTGAGCAGAAGCGAGGCGATCACTGGCAGGAGAAAGAAAAGCAGGATCACTGCGAACGCGGGGGTCAGAAAGAGGATCGCGGCGCGGCGCTCGGTCATGGGCGGTGCATCCTCGCCAGCACCCAGCGCCGTTTGGCCAGGATGGCGTCGGCCTTGCGGTTCAGATCGGTCAGGGCCTGCGGGACGGTCATCGCGTGCCGGACCGTGGCCTCGCCGTCATGGTAGATCTCGGTGGCGATCTGCTCCCACTCGGGAACGCGCGGCAGCGGCGCGACGTGCTCGAGCTGAATGCGGAACGCCGCCAGCGGCGGATCGTTCGCCACCGCGGGCGCGCGCCACGCCTCGCGGTTCGCCGGCAGGTCCTGCGTCAGTTCGTAGAAGCGGATCTGCTGCTCCGGCTCGGAGAGAAACTCGATCAGCTTCCACGCTGCGTCCTTCTTCTTCGAGGCGTTGAAGATCACCAGGCTCGAACCGCCGGCCATCGACATCCCCGGCCAGTCGGCCACGGTCGGCGCCGGCAGCGGCGCCGTGGCCCATTTGTCCTGCATGTCCGCCGGAAGGCGCTGGCGGAACTCACCGACGTTCCACGGGCCGGTGAGGTACATGGCGAAGTCGCCCTGCGCGAATCCCTGATAGACGTTCGCCACCTGTGTGTTGGCCACGGGCGGCGCGTATCCCCTGCGGAAGATGTCGATGAAGAACTGGAAGGCTTCGGCAAAGCGCGGATCGGTGAAGTTCCCCTCGGTCCCTCCGGCGTTCAGCAGCGTGGCGTGGTTCGACAACGCCATGATCGTGACCTCTTCCCACTGATTGGTCGGGAGAAGGATGGCGTAATGGTTCGGACGCTCCCGCTTCAGCCGCGCCATGACGTCCATCCATTCGCTCCACGTGCGCGGCGGTTTCGGGATCAGATCGCTCCGGTAGAAGAGCACGCGCGTGTCGACGTACCACGGGATGCCGTAAACGAGGCCGTCGACCTCGTTGGTGGCCCAGATGCCGGAGAAGAAGTCGGGCGCGCGGACCGTCGAATGCGCCAGCCGCTGCTGCAGGTCGTCGAGCGCGTGCACGGCGACGAACTCCGGGATCCACGTGTTTCCCATCTGCGCCAGATCGGGAGTGGCCTCGCCGACGTACGCCGTCAACAGCTTCTCGTGCGCCGCGGTCCAGGGGATCTGCTGCACGTCGACCTGAATCCCCGTGCGTCGCGTGAACTCTGGAAGCATCTTCGCCACGACCTCCCCCTCGTGACCCAGCCCCCAGAATTTCAGGTGCTCGGGGGCGGAACGGGAGGTGCAGCAGAGGAGGAGAAGGGTGAGGCCGACGACGACGGATGTCGAGCGGTGGATGTTGCGTGACGAGCGGAGATCGCTCATTCGACGTCGTTTCCTCGCTCGTCCAACCACCCTCCCGTGAATCCCGCCCGCTTCAATCCCTGCACGATGTGGGGATTCTTCTTCAGCGTATTCCAGACGAAGGCGCTGCGATAGTTTTCGAGCATGGCCAGGATCGGGCCCTGGTCGATGCCGAGGTAGTCGGTGGAGAACCATCCGAGGTTGGGGTCGACGGTCCCGTATTGGGACGTCCCGCGGAAGGTCGGATTGAACGAATCGGCGAAGCCGTATTTTCGATAGAGGAGAGGTCCATATTGTTGCTGCATGGCGGCGATGGCCGCGAGCGAGATCTCGGGGGTGAAGACGATCGACGAGGCGGCGGCGGTGGGAGCGATCGTCCCGTCGTCGCGGATGTCTCCTTCGGCGGCACCCCGGCCCCAGTACGTGTGATAGGTGCGGCCGTCGATCGTCGTGTCGGCGGGACCGTCGCACGCGGTCAGACCCCAGAGCTCGGCGCCGTAGTCGTTCCAGTGTCCCGGATTGTCGATGGCGTAGGCGCGTTGGGAGAGCGTCGCCCTGCGGGAGTTCTCGAAGTAATCGATCCCGTGCTGGCGCATGTACGCGTCCTGAATGCCGCGGAAATCGATGAACATCTGCGTGTACTGGTGTCCGAAGAGCGGCGCGAACTGCACGAACTGCTGCCCGTAGAACTCGCCCCAGCGGTAGGTGCTGGTGTATGCGGTCCAGCCGGCGGGGTCGATGGGATGCGTCGGCGACCCGAGCGCGAGGATGTACACCATCATGGCCTCGTTGTAGCCGCGCCAATCGTAAGTGTGATAGCCGCTCTCCGGATACCACCCCATGCAGACGTACGGCGGCCGCGGCTGGACCCAGTCCCACTCGGCGCGCGCGTAGAGCCGCTCCGCCGCGTCGCGGATCTGCGCCTCGACGGGATCGTCGCGGTCGAAATAGGACTGGCAGACGAGCACGCCGGCGAAGAGCCACGTCGAGTCGATCGTCGACAGCTCGACGTCCTTGTAGCGGGCGGCGGTGTTCATGTCGAGGAAGTGATAGAAGAACCCGTGATAGCCCGACACGCCGGCCGGCTGCGGTCCTTCGGGCATCGACAGCAGCGACTGCAGCGTGTCGAGCACGCGCGTGCGCGCCGCTTCGCGGGTCACGTAGCCGCGCTCCGCGCCGATGCAGTAGGCCGTCAGGCCGAATCCGACCGCGGCGATGCTGGAGAACGACGGCGTGGGCCACCGGTCGGGGACGAGCCAGGTGTGCGGGTTTGGGGTGTCCCAGAAGAAGCGGAACGTGCGCTGTTCGAGGTCCTCGATCGATTGCGCCGAGGCCACGGCCCGCCTCCTCGGCGCGTCTGCCGTGGGAGTTGCGTGGCAGGCGCCGAGGAGAACGAGCAGTGCGGCGAACGCCGCTGACGTTCGCCGCACGTTTCGATCAGAAGTTCACGCGCAGGCCGAGTTGCTCGCGGCGGCCGAGGCTCACGACGCAGCCGGGCTGTCCGAGGTTCGCCGGATTGTCTCCCGGCCCGAGGAAGTTGCTCAGGCAGCCGTAGTTCGCCCAGTTGAATGCATTGAAGATCTCGGCAATCACCTGCACGCTGGTCCGTCCCATGATCGGGAAGCCCTTCTCCAGGCGGAAGTCGACATCACGGTAGCCGAAGCCCCACGTCTTGGGCGGATAGACGGCGCGGTTGATCACGCCGGTGGCCTCGTGGCCCGCGAGGTCGAAGCCCTGCGAGAGATCGAACACGTCGGTCGCCGGACCGGTGCCCAGCGTGATCGTGGTCCCGAGGCGGATGTCGAACGGAATGCCGAAGATCCCGGTGGCCACGATGTGGTTCGGATCGGAACCCGGAACGGGGTGCTTCGCATACGCTGCTGCGCTCGGCAGGTCGAGGCTGAAGAGGTCGTTGCCGTTCTGCTGTGCCTTGGAGTGCGTGTAGACGATGTGCATGCCCCAATGCGTGGCGCTGTTGTAGGGGCGGTCGATCTGCAGGCTCTCCCCGGTGTACCAGAAGCTCTTTCCGACCGGATCGGAGAGGATGACCGCGCCGAAGCCGGGGGCCAGCGCGGAGCAGCAGGCCCCGGTCGCCGAGACCCACGTGATCCCGCGATAGCCGCGGACGACGTTGTAGCTGGCCGATGCCAGGAACGATCCGAGCTGCTGGCGGTAGCCGACGTTCCACTGGTTCGAGTACGGCGGCTTGGTGTTGTTGCTCAGCAGATGGATCTCGGGGGAGGCGACGCCCGAATCGATGAGCGCGTGGAGGCCGGAGACCGTCAGATACGAGGGCTGCCAGCAGAGGCCCTGTCCGGCACCGCCGCACGGCGCGCCGGGCGCGGCGAACTCGATTCTGTAGACGGGGTACTGGAGGCGATAGCGCTCATCGAGCGTGGAGTTGAGGAAGAGGCGGTCGTAATAGCGTCCCAAGCCACCGAAGACGACCGATTTGCTGTTGCCGTAGATGTCATACGAGAAACCGAGGCGCGGCTGAATTTCGTCCTTGTACGGCGAGCGCTGGTTGCCGTTCGAAAAATACTCGTCGGGGACCGTCCAGGTGCGGCCGTTCGCGGTGAAGGTCTTTCCCTTCAAGGCGGCGACGATGTCCGGCGGCGTGACGAAGTTCTCGTCGAGCATGTGGGTCTCGTAATCCCAGCGGAGTCCGAGGTTCAACTGCAGGTGGTTGTTGACGGCCCAGCTGTCCTGTCCGTAGATGCCGTACTCGTTGTTGCTGGTCGAGAGGATCGGATTGCCGAAGCCGAACTGCGCTTCGAAGGGCTGGCAGTCGGCGGAGCCTGCGTTGGTGGGAGTGCAATTGCTGAACGAGTAACCGGCTGCCGCATCGTTGCGGAACTCGAATTCCGGATTTCCGAAGAGACTCTTGTTGACGCGGTAATGCATGAAATCGATGTTGCCGCCGACCTGGATGTTGT
>DATFUW010000536.1:0-2668 GCA_035260605.1 Thermoanaerobaculia bacterium
GCGGGTTGCGGGCGGCGCCGCATCGTCTGCTTCGCCGTCGCTGCTCGACGATGGCCCCGCATCGCCTGCGTCGCCCCGGCTCGCATCCGACGCGGCGGCGCCCGCAACGACGACCATCGGACTTGTTCAGAGCTTCCCTAGAGGAGTCTGCGCGGCAGAAATGTCCGTACGCTAGAAAGTGGGGCCGCTGATCCGCTTTCGCAGCAGGACAATTTTCTGCCGCGCAGACTCCTGGAGTGCCGCCCGACGATGCCGGTCCGTCCGGCAGCGGCGAATTGCTGATCCTGAATGCTCATGCAACCGCAGATCGTTCTCCGGTTCGGCCGGCCGGCGTGGGCAAGTTCACCGTCGGCCGGGCGCTTGCGGCGGAGACCGGCTTCCGACTGTTACACGACCATGCTGTCGTCGATCTGGTGGAGACACTGTTTGCATTCGGAAACCCTGGTTTCATTGGTCTTCGGGAGCGACTCTGGCTCGAGACCGTCGACTCCGCTCTCGCGGCGAACTTGCCCGGCCTGATCCTCACGTTCGCGCCTGAACGGAGCGTGCCGCAGTCCTTCCTCGACGAAGTCCGAGCTCACACCGTTTCCCCAGGCGGCATGGGCCGCCGAAGAGCGGGACAGCAAGGGAATCCACTGGGAGCTCACGATCCAGGGGCCGCTCCGCGGGCTGGACGACTCCGCGGTGTTCGGGATCCGGATGCACGGCCAGCCGTCGGCGTGAGCGCCGTCAGGGCTCCGTTCCATACTGCGCGCGAGATCTGGGCGATCACGCGGTGTGCGGCGTTCTCGTCGTCGAAGCCGCGGGTGAGGACGACGAGTACGTAGGCCGAGCCGTCGGGGCGGAAGACGATGCCTGCGTCGTGCGCGATGCGGGTGATCCATCCCGTCTTGTGCGCCACGCGCGTGCCGGGCGGGAGGCCGGCGGGGATCCCGCTGTTGAATTCCTGCGCCGCGAGGATGCCGATCATCTGCCGCGAGGATGTTTCGTCGATGATCCGATGTTCGGCGAGCGCGCGGAAGATCAACATCAGATCGGTTGCCGTGGTGGTGTTGTTCATCCCGTGATCGAAGGCCTTCTGGTCCTCGACGCCGCGCAGGACGCGGATGTCTTCGGCGCCGATGCGGTGCATGAGATCCATCACCCGCTTCGCGCCGATCAGGTCGATCACATTGTTCGTTGCCAGGTTCGAGCTGCGGTCGATCATCCGCCGAACGAGAAACTCCAGCGGCACGTCCTTCCCGACGTAGCCGTACATCGCGGCGTCCGAATCGTCCTTCGGGTCGAGCGAATAGATCGACCCGTCGTAGATGCTGGGGAACTCGTTCCGCACGCGCACCGGCTGATCGAGGTGCAGATCGCCGCGCGAGACCGCCTCGAAGATGCCCAGCATCACCGGGACTTTCATCGTGCTGGCTGCATGAAAGTCCTCGTGTTCGTTGCGGAAAAAGGTGCGCCCGTCGCGCAGATCGTAGAACGCGACGGCGATCGTCTTGCCCGGATGCTGCTGCAGGATCCCATCGACGGTCGCCGGCGCCGTCGCACAGCCGGCCGCGAGGAGGAGCGTGCAGAACGGGAGTGCCCGGCGCGTCATGACCCGTGGCGCACGAGGCGCTTCAGCGCGGCCTCGACGTCCGCCTCCGTGAACTGATGCCGGGGATCGTCGCCCGTGAGGCGGGCTCGCAGCGTCCCCCCGGCGTCGTAGATGAGGACCGCGGGGACGCTGTTGAGGTTGAAGTCGTCGAACGCGTCGGGAAGCACCTCGTCGATCATGTAGTTCGGGATCCGGGCGTCGTGAGCGATGAGGAACTTCAGGACGTGATCGAAGGAACCCGGCTCGTTGCGGTCATCGAACGACATCGAGACGAACTGCACTCCCTCCGGCTCCCACTGCTTCGCCAGTTCGATCATGCGCGGGAAGCGCTCCAGGCAGGGCGCGCACCACGTCGCCCAGAGATCGACGACGACGACGTGCCCGCGCATCCTCGCCAGCTCCTTCTGCCACTGTGCATAGGTCACGGAACGCAGATGCACGGCCGGCGATGCCGTGAGCGTGAGCGCCAGGAGGACCGCGGCAATCGCCGGTCTCACTGCTCGTATTCCAGCGTGCAGCCCTGCGCGCGGGTCTCTTTGATCTGCACCGGCCTGCCGGCGAGCGTTTCCACGATCGCGTCGCGCACGTACATCGTCTTCGGCTCGCCGCGCGTGTAGAGCACCTCGCCGCCGCGGGTCATGTGCGCCGGCGAATCGTGGATGGCGCCCATGTAGACCAGCTTGCGGTCCTTGTCGAAGACGAAGTACTCGGGAGTCCGCGTGGCTCCCAGCGCCGCGCCGAGCTTCTGGCTCTCGTCATAGACATACGTGAAGTCGTAGCCCTTCGTCGCGGCGTGCACTTTCATCGCCGGCAGGCGGTCGTCTTCGCGGTGGTTCAGCGCCACGCCGACGAAGCGAACGCTCTTGCCCTTGAACTCATCGGCGAGCTTCACCAGATCGGCATCCATGCCGTTGACCCATGGGCAGTGATTGGCGAGGAAGACGAGGACCACGACGTCGTCGTGGAGATCCTTCGACGAGAGTGTCGATCCGTCCGTTGCGGGAAGCTTCGAGAACGACGGCATTGGTGCACCGATGTCGACGACGGCGTTGTACTGGCCTCCGAGGACCGGCA
>DATFUW010000537.1:0-6104 GCA_035260605.1 Thermoanaerobaculia bacterium
GCGGCCATCGCCGAGCCGCATGCGGACGCCCCGTCAGTCGATCGGACTGACTGGCAAGCGATCGTCGCGCTCTATGAAACGCTCATCGGCATCCAGCCGTCGCCGGTCGTGGCCCTCAACCGCGCGGTGGCCATCGCGCAACGCGACGGTCCGGCAAGGGGATTCGAGGAGATCGAACGGATCGACGATCGCCGGCCCTACTTGCCGCTTCCCTTCACGTGCTTGTCGTACCACGCCACGTAACGTTGCAGCCGGTCGCGCGCGTAGCTCGGCATGGTGATGCCGTGGAACTGGCCGGGATAGACCACCAGTTCCGTGTCGATGCCGATGCTGCGCAGCGCCTCGTACATCTGCTCGCCGCCGGCAACCGGGACATTGAAGTCCGACTGCCCGCCGAGAAAGAGCGTCGGCGTGTGGATGCGATCGGCGTGAAGGAACGGGTAGGAGACGCGGATCCAGGGCTCGAAGTTCTTCCACGGCGGTCCGAGCTCGAGGTCGTATTGCGCGACGTACTGATCGACGCCGTACATCGACGTCTGCAGCGCGCTTCCCGCGCCGGCGACCGCCCCCTTGAAGCGCCCGTCGCTGGCGATGGTGTAGTCGGTGAGGATCCCGCCGTAGCTCCATCCTCCGATGCCAAGCCGTGCGGGATCGGCGATACCGGAGGCGATCGCCCAGTCGACCGCCGCGAGGAGGTCCTTCACTTCCTTGTCGCCCCAGTCGGCGAAGATCGCCTTCTGGTACGCGGCTCCGCGGCCCGCGCTGCCGCGATAGTTCACCGCCAGGACCGCATAGCCGTTCGCGGCGAGAAACTGCCGCTCGAAACTGAAGGCATGCTGATCCTGCCCGTTCGGTCCTCCATGGATGTTGAGCAGCATCGGGAGCCGTGTGCCGGCGGCGTGGCCGGGTGGCTCGAACAGCAGCCCGTGGATCTCCGTTCCGTCTTTTCCTCGGCAACTGAAATCGCGCACGTTCGCGAGCTGCACGTTCGCCAGCCAGTCGTCGTTCTCGTGCGAGAGTGGCCGCAGTGCTCCTCCATCGAATGCCTCGACCTCGAACGGTTGCGCGTCGGTTGCGCCGAGCAGGGCGATGCGCCCGGCGGGAGTGGAGGTGATCGACGAGACCACGCGCGATCCGCTGGTCAGCGCCTCGACGCGCCCGCCGATGGCCGGCATTCGGCCGAGGTAGGTGGTCCGGTCGTCCTGCACGACGAATGTCAGCGCGCTGCCGTCGGCGCTCCAGACGAGGGGCGCCTGCACGGCGCGATCGAGCGCCGCGGTCAGCACCCGCGGTTCGCCTCCGGCGGCCGGAACGACCGCGAGTTTCGCCATCTGATACGCCGAGTACTTCGGCTCGTCGCCCTGCAGATAGGCGATGAACCGGCCGTTGGGGCTCCACGCCGGACGCCAGTCAGGGCCGGAGAACGCCGTCAGCTTCCGCGCTTCGGCTCCGGGCCTGGCCTCGATCACGAAAATGTCCTGGTTTTCGGCGCGATCCGGGTCCTTCTCGTGGTTGCTGACGAATGCGATCCACTTCCCGTCGGGCGACCAGACCGGATTCTCCTCGTCGAAGTTGCCGGACGTCAGCACCTCGGACTTCTTGGATTCGACGTCGAAGAGCTGCAGGTGCGTGTGCAGCGCGCCGAGGTAGCCTTCGCGGTCCTGCTTGAAGTGATAGCGATCGACGACGATCGGCGGCTTTGTCTTTCGCTTCCATCCTTCTTTCTTCTCCGGTTGGGAGTTCGGATCGAAGTCATTGACGACGAGCGCGAGACGGTGCGCGTCGGGCGACCAGGCGTAATCGGAGATTCCGCCGGCGATGTCGGTGAGCTTCACCGCCTCGCCGCCGCGGCGGTCGAGGAGCCAGAGCTGCGTCCCCTTCTTCTTCTCCTCTTCGGTCCCGCGTGAAGCAAGGAAGGCGAGATAGCGATTGTCGGGACTCCATCGCGGCGCGCGCTCGCTCGACTCGGGGGTCGACGTCAGTTGGATGCGCTGCGTTCCGTCCCAGCTCACCATGAAGAGATCCGAGTCGTGCTTGTCCTTTTCGGCGTCGGTGGTGCCGAGGACGTACGCGATCCAATTCCCGTCGGGGGAGATCTGCGGATCGCGCACCTCGCGGATCTTCGCCAGATCGTCGATCGACAACGGCGCCGCGGCAAGCGTGGAGATGCTGAGAAGAGCGGCGACGACCGCCGCGAACGAACGTGCTCGCATGAAGAACCTCGATGGACGAAGTCGCGGCCGTCCGCCGAGCGGACGCGCTGCGCCAGGGCATTCTAATCGCTCATCACCGTTTCACAGCCGGCCCGTCCACCTCGTCGATGCGCGCGTCCGAGGCGGGGCGTTCCTTCTGCAGCCGCGCGGCGACCGCTTCGGCTTTGCGCATGACGCGCAGCACATTGAGTCCCGCGATGCCTTCGAGCTGCTCGTCGGTGTAACCGCGGCGGACGAGCTCCGCGAAGAGCTTCGGATAATCGGCCACGCTTTCCAGTCCTTCGGGCGTGCTGGTGATGCCGTCGAGATCGGCGCCGATGCCGACGTGCGACGCTCCCGCGACCTGTACGAGGTGGTCGATGACATCGGCGACGTCCTTGATGGTCGCGCGCGGCGCGGGATGCGCGGCGTCCCACTCGGCGATCAACGCTTTTCTCTTGTCGGGCTGGCCGGTGTACAGCGTCTTCAGGCGCGCCTCCTCGGCGTCACGCGCGGCGCCTTGCTGGCGGACTTTCTCCGAGTCGAAGCCGGGAACCCAGGAGGCCATGACCACGCCGTCGTTGTCGCGCAGGCGTCGCAGCACGTCGTCGGGGACGTTGCGGGGATGATCGACGAGGGCGCGCGCGGAGGAATGCGAAAAGATGACCGGCGCCGCGGTGACGTCGAGCGCGTCATTCATCGTCTTGGGAGAGACGTGGGAGAGATCGACGAGCATGCCGAGGCGGTTCATCTCCGCGACGACCAGCTTGCCGAAGGGCGTGAGGCCGTTGTGCGCGGGATCGTCGGTAGCCGAATCGGCCCAGTCGGTGTTCTCGAAGTGGGTGAGGGTCATGTAGCGGCCGCCGAGGGCGTAGAGCTGGCGCAGCACGGCGAGAGAGTCGCCGATGGAGTGCCCGCCTTCGACGCCGATCATCGATGCGATCTTGCCGCTGCGATGGATGCGCACGACGTCGTCGGCGGTGCGGGCCAGCTCGAACGTGTCGGGGTAAAGATCGATGAGGCGGTCCACGACGTCGATCTGCTCCAGGACGGCGCGGACCGCATCCGCCCCCTTCAGCGAGGTGGGAACGTAGACCGACCAGAACTGCCCGCCGATCATGCCGCGGCGCAGGCGCGGGATGTCGGTCATCAGCGGCGGTCGGAGCGCGCTCTGATCCTGGCGGATGTCGATCTGCGCGAGATGATCGTGCACGCGCTCTTCGTACTGCTCGGGAAGGTCATTGTGGCCGTCGATCAGCGGCACTTCGCGGAGGATGCGCTCGACCCGCGCCGTGACGGCGTCGGTCTGCGCCCAGGCGGGCGTGGCGAGGACGGCGAGGAGGAGAACGGCGATGTTCAGTCGAGTCATGGCGGCACTACGATAGCCCATCGCAGCCGCCCGGCGTCACTCATCACGCGCTCACCAGTCGAGCGACTCCAGGCACTCCCGAATCGGCGTCTCGTGCAACGACCAGATGCGCATCCTGCTTCCCGAGAACTCGAGGGCAGACCCCCCTTCCAGGCAATCTTTCCAAGCCCGCGACGGGTATGAAAACAGCCGTTTCGGTTCCGGACGAAGTCTTCGAGAAGGTGGAGCGGCTTGCACGCCGCACACGGAAGTCGAGGAGCGAAGTATTCAGCGCCGCATTGCGCGAATACGTTGCCCGCCATGTGCCGGACGAGGTCACCGAGTCCATGAACGAGGTCTGCGGCAAGGTCGGGGGGCGAGAAGATGACTTCGCCATCGAAGCTGGCCGTCGGGCTCTGGAAGACTCCGAGTGGTGATCGGTCAAGGCGAGACTTGGTGGGCTGATCTGCCGGCGCCGAGCGGTTCGGCGACCGGTTTTCGCCGTCCAGTCGTCGTCGTGCAGTCCGACGCTCTGAATCGAAGCAGGATCGCGACTGTCGTTTGCGTCCCGCTCACCAGCAATCTCGTATGGGCAGGTGCGCCGGGCAACGTCCTCCTCACCGCGAAGGCCACCGGGCTGCCAAAAGATTCGGTCGTCAATGTTTCTCAGGTGGTGACGCTCGACAGGAGCGTTTTGACGGAGCGGTTAGGAAAGCTTTCTCGCGCGAAACTCGAGCTCGTGTTCGCAGGAGTGGACGTAGTCCTCGGGCGTTGAAGCGTCTTGACAAAGTAGCTACAGGAAGCGACTTTCGTCATGCGAAGTGTCGGCATCAAGGGACTCAAGAATAAGCTGAGCGAATACATTCGGCTCGTGACGCAAGGTGAGACCGTCCTCGTCACGGATCGCGATCGAGTGGTCGCGGAGCTCAGTCCACCGAGGCCCGGGCGCACGGAGTCCGTCTCGGACGTGATCCTCGCGGAGGCTGTGCGAAAAGGATGGGTCACGCCGGGACTCATGAAGCGAGCTCGGACCGAGAGAAAACCGGTCGCCCCCCTTCACGAGATTCTCGCGGATCTCGCGGATGAGAGAGAAGATGGGTGATCTACTTCGATACATCCGTCGCACTGGCTGAGCTCCTGGCGGAGGATCGTCACCCATCAGCGGCGTTCTGGGATCAGGAGCTGATCTCGAGCAGGGTTCTCGAGTACGAGATCTGGAACTCGATTCATCGAAGGCAGTTGCGAGACTCCCACGGAGAGTCGGCGCGTCAGCTCATCGAATCGCCGGCCATCGCGGAGCTTTCGCGCGAGATCCTGCGGCGTGCCGTCGAACCGTTTCCGCTCCCGGTCAGAACGCTCGATGCATTGCACCTGTCGGCGCTGCTCTTCCTTCGCGATCAGGGGGTCGAAATCTCGCTGGCCGCGTACGACCGACGGATGATCGATGCCGCAGAACGGCTCGGTCTTCCACTCGCCGAGATCTGAACCACAGAAATCTCGGACAAGATCTCCTCCACCGCCGCGTCGACTTGCGAGTCCTTTCCTTCGTATGCTGGCTGACGGGCGGGGATGCATCCCCACCCGGCAGTCGGCTCGCCGTGCACTTTCCGATTCACCATCGAAGCTGGCCGTCGGGCTTCAGCGCCGCATTGCTCACCGTGTCGATGAACGAGGTCTGCGGCTGCGGCAGCCTTTAACATCGAGGCTGGCCGCCTCCATGTCATCGGTTCGCCGAATCATGACGCGACAGCCCGAAGGCATCACCGATGGTCATGGCCCCGGCGTTCTCGCAGCCGAGATCTCCTTCAACAGCTCTTCCACCGCCGCGTCGAGCTGCGAGTCCTTTCCTTCGTACGACTCGCCCACGGGCCGCGCAACGAAACGGTCGACCGGGCGGGGGTGCATTTCCATGTCCTCGCCGTGCGAGTCGCGGATGCGCGTGCTCGGCAGGCGGAGTGAGGTGCCGTCGATCAGCGGGACGTTCGAGGTATAGATGATCCATCCGGCAGTCGGCTCGCCGACCACCTTCCCGAGCTTCAGCGTGCGATAGCCTTCGGTGAAGTCTTCGCCGTCCGACAGCGTCTGGCGGTTGGTCACCAGGACGGTCGGCCGCTCCAACGCGCGCTGCCCGAGCACCGTGCGCGCGTCGGACGGCCGGTCGAAGTCGCGCGGCGTCATGGTCATGTAGCTGCGCCGCGACAGCACGTCGATGGCGTACGCGTTCACGAACCCGCCGTGGTTGTTGCGGATGTCGATGATCACTCCTTCGTGCGCGCGGTTCTCGGCGTCGAGATCGAGATAGAGCTGCTGCAGCGCGCCGAATCCCATGTCGTACATGTGCACGTAGCCGAGCCGCCCCTTGCTGATGCGGTTCACGTACGCGCGGTTTGCGTCGACCCAGCCGCGGTAGATCAGGTGCCGCGCGTCGCGCCCGTCGACGGGCATCACCGTGACGTCGTGCCGCCCGGCACCCTCTGTCGAGGATGCGACCGCGATCACGGTCCGCTTTCCGATGCGGTGCTCGAGCAGTGCGTCGAAGTTCGTGCCCGGTGTCACCGGCGTCC
>DATFUW010000538.1:0-7293 GCA_035260605.1 Thermoanaerobaculia bacterium
AAGTAGCGGTCGACTTTCAGATAGTCGGGGCGGACGTCGAGCATCATCTTGAAGTTCGATTCTCCGAGCCCGACGTCGTCGAGGGCGATGCAGATGCCGAGGTCGCGCAGGCGGTCGAGCGCCTTGAGGAAGCCGACTCCGTCCCACGGCGGAGCGTGCTCCACGATCTCCACGGTGAGCGACTGCACGCCGATCTCGTTCTGCTTCGCCGTCTCCATCAGGAAGGGGATGAAGTCGGCATCGCGCGCCAGCGTCGAGGCGTGGACGTTGAGCGCCAGGCGCACCGACATCGGTGCACTCGCCAGGGCGGCGGCGATGCACGCCCGGTCGACGAGGGTCTCCTCGCGCTTGAGACGAACATAATCGAAGAGCACGTTCGCCGCCTCGAAGTTGGACCCTTTCGGCCCGCGCGAGAGGCACTCCAGACTGGCCAGCTTCGTTCCGATCGGCTGGAGGCGGACGATCGGCTGGTAGACGGGAGTGATCCCGCCGGGATCGAGGATGGCGTCCAGCGCGTGGTGCTCTCGGATCATTGTTCGAGCAGCGACTGGGCGATCCTGGCGATCTCCATCATCGCTTTTGGTTTCTGCAGGAACGCGTCGGCCCCACGGTTGTACGATTCGCGTTCGATGTCCGGAGTCCCGAACGCGCTGAGCAGAATGACTCGTGTCCTGGCGCAGCGCTGGTGGACATCGGCCACGATCTGCAGGCCTTCCACGCCGCCGATTCCCGTCAGGCGAAGGTCGGCGATCACCAGGTCGTACTCGTAGTTTGCCAGCAGCGCTTGCGCCTCTTCCAGTTCGAACGCGCCATCTACCTGGTATCCGAGCGCCTCGAAATACTTGCGCATTGCCTGGACGATCAGGTCTTCGTCATCGACGATCAGCAAGCGTTCTTTCGGCACTTTTCGAGGTCGTGATTCCATGTTCACCCCGTGTACTTCGGGAAGCGGACTTCGACGACCGCTCCTCCGTCGGTGTGGTTGCGTGCGGTGATGGTCCCTCCGTGCTCGTCGACAATGCGCTGCACGATGGCCAGTCCCAGTCCAGTCCCGCCGCGGCGGCGGGTGAAAAACGGCTGAAAGATGCGCGGCAGGTCGTCCGGGTGGAAGCCCGGACCGCGGTCGCGGATCGCGAATTCCACGAAGCGGTCGTCCGTGCGGATCGCCAGGGTCACGCGTTGTCCGGCGGGCGAGAAGTGGATGGCATTCATCAGCAGGTTCTCGAACACGTGGACGATCCGCTCCCCGTCCATGAGCAGCGGTGCTCCGTCGCTCCCGCCCTGCCGTTCGATCACGATCTCCGCCTCGGCGGTGCGAGGAGCGCACGTCTCGATGGCCCGCTCGACGTAGGGGTCGATGGTCCCCGAACGCAGCTCGATGTTCCAGGTCTTTCCGTATTCCAGGAGGTTCTCGGTGAGCGAGGCGAGGCGCGCCAGCCAGATGCGCATCGTGCCGACGAGATCCAGAGTCTCGGCGTCAGAGAGCGAGCGCTCGAGCAGCTCGAGCGTGGCGCTCATGCCGAACATCGGGTTCTTGACCTCGTGGGCCACGCCGGCGACGAGCTCACCGAGCGCCGCGAGCTGCTCGCCCCGGCGTACCGCTTCCTGCAGCGCGATGAGCTGCGTGGAATCGTGCAGGACGATGATCACCCGCCGCTCTTCGGCCGGGGAAACGGCGAGGAGCGTCGCGGAGACGTCCCACGTCTTTCCGCTGCCGGTGATCTGCGCCGTGCACGGCATCCCGCTGTCGCGTACCGCCGCGGTGATGTCGGTGAGCGTCGTCCACGGTTCCCCCCGGCCGAGGGAGCCGATGCTGCGCCCGACGAGATCGTCGAACGAGGAACCGGCGAACCCGGACGCCGCGCGGTTGAGCCGCGCGATCTTCCCCTCCATGGTCATCAGGAAGATCGGCAGCTCGATCGAGTCGAACGTCGACATCCACTCCACGCTCTTCCGCTCGACGAGATCGAGCAGACGGCGGCGTTCTTCATGCGCGCGCTGGCGCGCCATCAGATGCCCCAGTGCCTCGGCGGTGCGCACGACCTCCAGGCGCTTCCGCTCCGTGAGCGGGCGCACGCGGCGGGTGAAGAACTCGAGGATCGCCACGATGTCCGACTCGACCATCGGGACAGCTACCGCCGAGCGCAGTCCCGCCTGAATGGAAAGATCGCCCCGCTGCATCGTCGATTCGTCGAGGATGTCGGCGATCCAGATCATGTCGCGCGCGGCCAGCGCACGGCCCGGCACGCCGTGTCCGGCGTCGAAGGCGAACGAGGCGATCTGCTGCTCCAGCCCCGAAGCGTCGCCGCCGAGCCACCAGGCCTCCGGCCGGAGCACGTCGGCGGCCTCGCGACGCCACAGGATCGCCGCGTCCCACTCTCCTGCCGTGCAGAGGAACTCCAGGGCCTTGGGCAGGATCTGGCGCAACGGCTCGTCCGGTGTGAACAGCCGCAGCAGCGCATGGGTGATCGCCGCTTCCGATTTCCAGGGGACATGCTTGCCGATGTCGCGAGCGATGAACAGAACGCCGGCGTTCTCGATGCGCGAGCCATGCACGGCGAAGCGGTGCTCGACTCCTTCGATCGCCACGGTGGCTTCCACGACCACCGGCCTTCCCGCCGCCGCTCGACGCCGGGCATCATCGAGAAGATCGCCCAGCCCCGCCGCCACGACCTGCCATCGTACGTGTGCGGCGTTCTGCAGGACGACTCGGTTCTCGCCGTCGAGGATCCAGACCGGCTCGGGCAGCAGATCGAGAACCGCCTCGAGCAGTGCGGAATCGGTCGGCGCCGCCGCTCGCGCCGGCAGCCGGCGAGACTCCGCTCCAACCGTCCGTAATTGACCGTTCGTTCCGTTCACCTGAGCTCCGAGGGAAGGGATTATGGATGAGTTTGCAATATCTGCAAACCGCATTCCATCCCTTTGCGGTGGTGAGCCCTCGCTGGTGCGCCGATTGAACCCCTGAGGCGCGTGGCCGGTGATTCCAGACGCGTCATCTACGCCGCGATGGCGGCGAACGCGATCATTGCCGTCGCCAAGTTCCTCGCAGGGGCGGTCACCTCGAGCTCGGCGATGTTCTCCGAGGGGATCCATTCCCTCATCGACACGGCGGATGGCGGCTTGCTGCTCGTTGGGCAGCGTCTCGCCACGAAACCGGCCGATCGGCAGCATCCGTTCGGGCACGGACGCGAGGTCTTCTTCTGGTCATTCGCGGTGGCCATCCTGATCTTCGCGGTCGGCGGCGGCGTGTCGATCTACGAGGGAATCCACCGCCTCCGGAATCCCGAGCCGCTCGCCCATGCAGTCTGGATTTATGCGGTCCTCGGCGTGGCGGCAGTGTTCGAGTCGATCTCGTTCACCATCTCACTGCGCCATTTCTTCCGCCGAAAAGGGGACACGCCTTTCGTCGAGGCGGTACGAAGAAGCAAGAACCCCCCCGATTTCATGATCGTCTTCGAGGACGGCGCCGCGCTGGTCGGGATCGCGGTTGCGGCCATCGGTGTCTCGCTCGAGCTTTGGACCGGCAATCCGCTGTACGACGGTGCGGCTTCGGTGCTCATCGGACTGCTGCTCGCGACGATCGCCACGTTGCTGGCGATCGAGACGCGGGGACTCCTGATGGGCGAAGCCGTGAATGCGGAGACTGCCGACGCGATATCCAAGCTGATCGAGGGGGACGTGGCGTTGGAACGGGCCGGCGACCCCCTGACCTCGTACGTCGGCCCCGAATCGGTGGTCCTGAACATCGAGATCGAGTTCCGTCCCGGCCTGGAAACGGCCGAACTCGAGGCAGCCATCTCTCCCGGATCGAGCACTCGATCCGGGAGAGATGGCCCCAAATCTGTCGTGTCTTCATCGGCATGACTCGGTTCTCAGGTCCGGAGCGATGACTTACACAATTTGTAACTTGCTAAATCTGTATAAGCTGCGCTATCCTCCGTTGCCGAAAGGGAGGAAGCATGTTCCGACGTACGCTACTCGCCGTTTCCACCGTCGCCGCGCTCCTTTTTGCCGTTGTCCTGGCAGCCCAGCTGGTGCCGTCCCGCAATGACGTCGTCGCCGTCAGCCGCGGGAATGCGCAAACCGCCGGGTTTGATCGCGTGATCACGACGAACAACTCGCGGCTCATTTCCCAGGGGCGCCAGACTTTCCGGTACGAGACGTTTGGCGACGAGGCCTTCTGGGGGACACGCTCCACCTTCATCAGGCCATCGCCGGCGCGGCGAATGGCGGCGTGGGACCGGGCGTTTCTCCGAAAACAGCGCTTGCCGTCGGGCTGAAGGTCGACATGGACGCGCTGCCGGCCGCGGTGGTCAGCGCGATTCAGGCAGGACAGGTGAATCTCGACGACCCGAAAACCACGCTCGCGCTGTTGCAGCTCAACGCCGTGGTGGGCGTCACCGGGCACTTCGATTCCAGCGGAACGCTCACGTCGATCGGCATCCAGTGCGCGCTCTGCCACTCGACCGTCGATGACGCGTTCGCTCCCGGCATCGGGCACCGCCTCGACGGCTGGCCGAACCGGGATCTCAACGTCGGTGCGATCGTCGGGCTTTCTCCCGATCTCTCGACCGTCGACAACCTCCTCGGCGTCGACGACGCCACCACACGACAGGTGCTCGCGAGCTGGGGTCCCGGAAAGTTCGACGCCGAGCTGTTCATGGACGGCAAGGCATTCCGCCCCGACGGGAAGTCGGCGGCCACGCTGATCCCGCCGGCGTTCGGCCTGGCAGGTGTGAACCTCCATACCTTCACCGGATGGGGAACGGTGACGTACTGGAACGCGTTCGTCGCCAACCTGGAGATGCACGGGCAAGGCAACTTCTTCGACCCGCGGCTGGCCGATGCGGCGAAGTTCCCGGTCGCCGCGCGGGCGCACTTCGACAACGTGCGCCACGATCCCGACCTGGTGACGCCGAAGCTCGCGGCGCTGCACGCCTATCAGCTGTCGATTCCAGCCCCGGCCGCGCCGGCCGGGAGTTTCGACCCGGCGGCAGCGGCACGCGGCGAGGCCCTGTTCAACGGTCGCGCGAAGTGCAGCACGTGTCACGTTCCGCCGCTCTATACCGAAGCGGGTTGGAACATGCACACGGCGGACGAGATCGGGATCGACGATTTTCAGGCCAGCCGTTCTCCGGACGACCGCTATCGCACCACGCCGCTCCGCGGGCTTTCGGCGCACATGAAGGGCGGTTTCTATCATGACGGCCGTTTCGCCACGCTGCTCGATGTGATCGACCACTACGACACGCGGTTCGGCCTGAGCCTCTCGTCGCAGGACAAGAGCGATCTCGTCGAATTCCTGAAGTCCCTGTGAGGAGGTGACGGCGATGAGAAGGCTGATTCTGCTCGCAGCATGCATCGTGGCCCCGATGGCCGGCGCGTCGACGCTCTCCATCCGTCCGCTCACACACCGCTTCGCCTTACGGGCGACGGAGCAGGGCGGCGGATTCAGCGTCGATCTGCCGATCGTCGGACGGGTTCAGGGATCCTCCACCGACTTCTCCACCTCGCTCGACGTGACCAACAACACGCCGCAATCGACCGACGTCGAATTCTTCTTCACGCCCGCGGACGGTTCCGCGCCGCGCAGTGGCCTGCTGGGTACCCTCTCCGGCTTCGACAACCTGCACGTTGACGATTTCCTCCTGGCGCTGGCCTCCGCGGGCGTGATCGCTCCCAACCAGGCGTCCAACTCATTTGGCACGCTGCTGCTGACGTTCACGAACCCGTCGTTCCACGACGGCACCGAAGCCTCCGCGGTGGCGCGAATTTCCAGCGTCGCCGGAAGCGGCGGGACATACGGGCTCGCATACCGCGCGCAGCCGGTGGAGACGAACGGGCCGCATTCGCTCAGTTCCGTGATCCGCAACGGCGGCGGCACTGTGACGAATGCCGGCATCGAGAACCTCGGCGTCGACGATCAGGGAAACGCGCTGACCGGAGGGATCACGGTCCGCCTCTCGTTTTACGACCCCGCGACCGGCGCGTTCGTCGGG
Organism: Thermoanaerobaculia bacterium; assembly: GCA_035260605.1. Classification (GTDB taxonomy): domain Bacteria; phylum Acidobacteriota; class Thermoanaerobaculia; order Gp7-AA8; family Gp7-AA8; genus Gp7-AA10. Next base: position 6,000 of record DATFUW010000538.1, read on the forward strand.
CCGCAGCCGACGTATGCGCTGGCCCCCGGGCAGGTGATGCAGATCAACGATCTCTTCCGGCAGTTCGGATTGGACGGAAGCTCGCTGCTGCTGTTCGTCGACGAGATCGCGGGGACGGGACAGATCCACGGATACGTCGTCCTCAAAGACGTGACGACGAATGACGGGGCGTTCCTGCCGATGCAGACCTCCATGCGCGCGACGTTCTGAGTGCGGTACCCTCGTTCGGGTGCGATGGAACGTGCGAGAACGACGCCTGCTCGCCAGGCTGCGGACACCGGCGCACATCCAGCGCTTCCTCGACGATCTGCAGTACGACGAACGAGGGGGGGCCGCTTCTCCGCGCGCGGTCATGGAGTCGGGCAAAGCGCAGTGCTACAGCGGCGCTCTTCTCGCCGCGGCCGCGCTGCGCGAGCTCGGGCACGCCCCACGCCTCATGTGGATGGACGCGGTCACCGATGATGGTCACTGCATCGCGCTCTACCAGATCGGCGAGGCGTGGGGGAGCGTTGCCAAGTCGAACTACACGACGCTTCGCTCGCGCGAGGCGGTCTATCCGTATCTGGCGCTCGGTCTCAGCTACTTCGACGGCTTCTTCAACGTGTACGGCAAACGGACGATGCGCGCCTTCACTGCGCCGATCGACCTCGAGCGGTTCGAAGCACGCGGATGGCGCTTCGACGAGGGATCGCTTTCCTACATCGACCGGGCCATCGACACCGCACCACGCGCCTGGAAGCTCCCGCGCGGAGCGGTGAAGGACGTCAGCGCTGTCAGCGAGTCTTTGCGGATCGCGGGGTTGCTCGGCTCGCGGCCGGAAGGGCTGTGGCGTCCGCCGCGGTAGGTCTCAGGGGCGAAGCGATTTCTGCGGTTTGACGCTGTACATGCCCGCATCGGCGAGACGCAGCGCTTCGTCCGGGTCGCCGCCCGGGGGAAGATAGGCATGTCCCACGGAAAATCTGATCTCCGGCTCCGTGCGCTCGAACCGCATGCGTTCCCGCAGGCGTTCGACGTGCGAGAGCACCTGTTCGGGCCGAGCGCCGCCGGCCACGACCACGAACTCGTCGCCTCCGTAGCGGACGACGTGGTCCTGCGGACGGAAGCTCGACTGCAGGGCACGCGCGAAGCGCCGCAGGCACTCGTCCCCGGTGTGATGGCCGTAGGCGTCGTTGATGGTCTTGAAGTCGTTGAGATCGAAAAAGAGGATCGTGGCCCCCGTTTCGAATGCGGAACGGAGTGCGACCGGAAGCGCGCGGCGGTTCGGCAGTCCGGTCAGCATGTCGCGGTCGACGAG
>DATFUW010000539.1:0-4302 GCA_035260605.1 Thermoanaerobaculia bacterium
CACATACCGAAACCGCAGAATGGGCACACGACCATCGGGATCCGGGTACGGTTCTAGTTTGGATGGGGGTCAGGATGGGGGTCAGGTCTTGAATTTGGTATTTGCTACACCCTGTGGAAAATACCAAATTCAAGACCTGACCCCCATCCCTCCTCCCACCGGCTCAAGGGTCTCCTGCTCAATGTAGACTGAACCGGTGAAGACTCGCGAGGAGGCGCTCGAGCTGCTGCACCAGTACACGACGACCGATTCGCTGCGGAAGCACGCGCTTGCGGTCGAGCAGGCGATGAAGGCCTGTGCGCGAAAATACGCCCCGGACGAGGACCCGGTGCGCTGGGGGATGGCCGGCCTGCTGCACGATTTCGATTACGAGCAGTACCCGAACGCCGATCAGCATCCCTACGTGGGCTCGAAGATCCTGGAGGAAGCGGGATTCGACGAGGCATTCCGCCGCGCGATCCTCGGCCATGCCCCCTACACCGGTGTTCCACGTGACACGCTCATGGCGCGCGCCCTGTTCGCCTGCGATGAGCTGTGCGGATTTCTCACTGCATGCGCGCTGGTGCAGCCTTCGAAGTCGATGGTCGACGTGAAGCCGTCGTCGGTGCGCAAGAAACTGAAGGACAAGGCATTCGCACGCAGCGTCAGCCGGGACGACATCTACAAAGGAGTCGAGGAGCTGGGCGTCGATCTCGAAGCGCACATCGCCTTCGTACGTGACGCGCTGCTGGAGATCCGGGAGCAGCTCGGCCTATGAACGTCCGCCTTCTCCATTTCGCGGTCCTCCGCGACATCGTCGGAGCGGGCGAGGAGCGGCTCGAGGTGCCCGACGGGACGCGCGCCGTCGACGTCTGGAACCGCCTCCGCCAGGCCCATCGCCAGCTCGCCGGATATCAGCGCCCGCCGATGACCGCGATCAACGAGCGCTACGCCGATCCCGATGAGCTGTTGCACGAGGGCGACGAACTGGCTTTCATCCCCCCCGTCGCGGGAGGATGAGGGTCGGATCGATGTACCTCACGGATGGAAGGATCGACGCCCGCGCGCTCGCCGAACGAGTCACGCGCCCGTCCGACGGTGCGTGCGTGGTTTTCGAGGGCGTGGTGCGCGACCACCACGAGGGAAGGGCCGTGGAGTCGATCTTCTACGACGCCTACAGGCCGATGGCGGAAAAAGAGATCACGAAAATCATGGATGAGATTCATGCACAATTTCCCGACGTCGCCGCCGACGTCGTCCACCGGCTCGGCCTGCTTCGCGTCGGCGAGACCTCGATCGCCATCGCCTGCAGCGCGCCGCACCGCGGCGAGGCCTTCGATGCCTGCCGGGCCATCATCGACCGCGTCAAGCAGACTGTCCCGATCTGGAAAAAGGAGCGCGGCCCCGGCGGCGAAGAGTGGGTGGGATGGCAGCAGTAGAACCGATCTCCTCCGCGAGCGTGATCCTGCTCCGCGACGCACCGCTGGAAGTCCTCATGATCCTCCGCCACGAGCGGCGCAGCTTCGTCCCCAACGCATGGGCCTTCCCCGGTGGGGGCCTCGAGGAGGGCGACCGCCACTTCGGCGCCGGCGTGCTGCTCAACACCATGCGGATCACCGCGGCGCGCGAGCTGTTCGAGGAAGCCGGCGTCTGGCTCGGTGCTCCCTTGCTCGACGCGGAGTCGAAGCGCGAGTCGCTGCAGCAGGGCAAGATCGCGTTCCGCGAGCTCTTCACGGAGTCGCCGATCGACCTCGAACGCCTCGTCTGGACCTCGCGCTGGATCACCCCCGCCGGCGTGCCCAAGCGCTTCGATACCTACTTCTTCCTGGCCTGTACCGGGCGGAACACGGCCGTGACCGTGCAGGAGAGCGAAGCCACCGACATCACCTGGATCGCGCCGGCGGAGGCCATCGAGCGCCATCTGCGGGGCGAGTTCCCGCTCGTCTTTCCGACGCTGAAGAACCTCGAAGCCATCACCGGATTCGCCACCGCCTCCGCGCTGCTCGCGTCGCGGAAAGAAATCGAAATTCCCACCAGCCGCCCGCGCATCATCGTGGAGAACGGCGAACGGAAGATCGTGCTGCCGTGAACGTCCGCGATATCCTCGCCCCGAACCCCGGCCCTTTGACGCTCGAAGGAACACGCACCTACCTCCTCGGCGAATCGGCGATCATCGATCCCGGTCCGGCGATCGAGTCACACATCGAGGCGATCCGCGCCGCCATGCCCCGCCTGGAGACGATCTTCATCACGCATCGCCACGGCGACCACGCCCCCGCCGCCGCTCCGCTGAAACGGCTGACCGGCGCGCGGATCGTCGCTCCCCTCGACGACGCCGACGTGGTGGTGCACGGCGGCGAGACCATCGATGGACTCGCGGTGCTCGCCACGCCAGGCCACACCCGCGAGCACGTCTGCTATCTCAGCCCCGAGGGCGATCTCTTCACCGGCGACACGATCCTGGGGCGCGGTACCACCACGATCTTCCCCCCCGACGGCAGCATGCGCGACTACATCCGCTCGCTGCAGCTTCTGCGGGCGCGCAATCCGCGGCGCATCTTCCCCGGCCACGGTCCCACGCGGGACGATGCGGTCTCCCTGATCGAGGAAACCATCGCACACCGGCTGGACCGCGAGCAGCAGGTGCTCGAGGCCGTTGCCGCCGGCGCGAGGAACATCTCCGCGATACGCCGCCGGATCTATCCCGACCTCGATCCGCTCCTCGAGGCGGCGGCCGAGGTGCAGGTCACGGCGCACTTGATAAAGTTGCGCGAGGAAGGACGGATCGACCTGTAATGGTTCCGAACGAGCTGCCGAAGACTACCGCCGAGACGAGCAATGACCGCGCGACCTCGCGCCACGAAGACGTGCTGTCGTTCATCGCCGCGATCCGCTGCGCCGACCCCGACATTCGCGTCGAGACCTTTGCCACCACGAACGAGGGGCGCGCCCTCCCCCTGGTCATCGCCGGACGGCCGGGCGTCGTCGATCCGCGCAGCGCGCATGCCACCGGACTGCCGGTCGTCTTCGTGATGGCCAACATCCATGCCGGCGAGGTGGAGGGAAAAGAGGCGGCGCAGATGCTGCTGCGCGATCTCGTCTCCTCCTCGCGCAAGCTGCGCGAGGAGATGACCATCCTGATCGCGCCGATCTACAACGCCGACGGGAACGAACGGATCGAACCCGATCACCGGCCGGCGCAGAACGGCCCGCCGGGCGGCGTCGGCATCCGGGAAAACGCGCAGGGACTCGATCTCAACCGCGATTTCATGAAGCTCGAATCGCCCGAGGCGAGAGGGCTGATCGGCAATGTCCTGCAGCGATGGGACCCGCTGCTCACGGTCGACCTGCACACCACCAACGGCTCCGATCACGGCTACGCGCTCACGTACGCGCCGCCGCTCAATCCCGACGCGCCGGAGGACATCGTGGAGTTCGAGCGCGAGACGCTCCTTCCACACATCCGCGAACAGATGCGCTCGAAGCACCGCAAAGAGGTCTACTACTACGGCAACTTCGTGAATCAGCTCATGCCGGAGAAGGGGTGGCACACGTTCGATTCGCGGCCGCGTTTCGGAAACAACTACGCCGGGCTGCGGAACCGCTTCGCCATCCTCTCCGAGGCGTACAGCAATCTCGACTTCCGCGCGCGCATCGACGTGACGTACGAATTCCTGCACGAGATCCTCGCGGCGGTGGCGCGCCATGGGAAGAAGATGCTGCGCATCGCCGGCCGCGCCGACGAGCAGATCCGCCGGGGCAGACTGCGGAAGCTCGGCGTGCGTTTCGAGAAGAAAGCGTGGAAGGAAACGGAGATCCTCTGGGAGCGGTGCGAGCCCGCGGACGATCTGGCCGGCCAGCCCGAGCAACCGGGCGAGACACCGCTCCACGTGAGGCGGACCGGACAGATCGTGCCGGTGCGCATGACCGACTACGGCGTCTTCGCGGCGACGGAAAGAAGCGAGGTTCCGTACGCCTATCTGATCGACGGCGCGGCGCAGCAGGCGCTCGACGTTCTCCGGACTCACGGCATCGTCGTCGAACGGCTCGTGCGGGACACGCCGCTCGAGACGGGACAGTTCGTCATCTCCCGGACGGCGCGCGCCGAGACGGCGTTCCAAGGACACTACGCGGTCACGCTCACGGGCAAGTGGAAGCGCCGCGACGAGACCGTCCCCGCCGGCACTCTCGTCGTGCGAATGAATCAGCCGCTCGCGCGGTTGGCGTTCTATCTGCTCGATCCGCGCAGCGACGACGGGTTGTTCGAGTGGAACTTCTTCGATCCGATGCTGGAAGGAAAAACCGCGCCGGTGCGCCGGATCG